>JBOGDG010000208.1:0-6036 GCA_050701655.1 Micromonosporaceae bacterium | reverse complement strand
GCCGTACTCAACCCCGCGATGGGTGAGCTGACGGCCGCGCTGAACGGGCTCGCCCAGGTGATCCCGTTGCAGCGCCGGTCCGCCGCCGCTCAGCCAGAGCGGCCCGGCGGGCGTACGGTCGCCGACCAGGTGCTCACCCTGCTGGCCGATCGTCGACCGTGGCGTACCGACGAGCTGTGTCGCGCGATCGGCTGCAGCGACCGGCAGGTACGCAACGCCCTCGACCAGCTGCGCGACCAGCGCATCGTCGAGAGCACCGGCGACGGCGTGAACCGTCGCCACCAGCTCGTCGCCCGTACCGAACACCGGATCAGCTGATCCCTTCGATGAAGGCCGAGACCCGCTGTGGTCTCGGCCTTTGTCGTGGCCATCAGCCAACCACACAGAAGGGAACCATCGATGGGGTACGACATGCGTACGGTCATGAAGCCGGCCACCGGCGACGGCTACTTCCGACTCAACCTCCACGGCATGGGCCGGTTCTACGACGCGATGCAGCAGGTCGGGATGCTGTACGACTCCCGCCCGGCCGGTCCCTGGCCGCAGTCCCCGAGCCGGCGCATCGAGGAGATCGTGTACGAGCTGGGCCGTGGCGGGACGCCGCACGCCGGGCCCGACGAGCTGCGCCAAGCCCGCGACTACGCCGAGACCCTGCGGCGGCACCTGTCCGCACACCCGCCCGGCGGCGACGTCATTCCCAGCCACAAGTTCTCCACCAACGACGGCTGGATCGTCACACCCGACGAGATCAAGGCAGCTCTCTCCGCGTACGAAGCAGCCGGCGCCGGAGCAGCTGAGCGCCTGCTCAGCACCCGGGACGAGCTGAACTACTGGGACAACTGGATCGCGTACCTTCGTCGCGCGATCGACCACGAAGGCTTCGAGGTCCACTGAGGACCGCGCACCCATCACGTTCGCCCCGAGCCGCCAGCGGAACCGCTGGCGGCTTTCGCATACCCCACGGAGGTTCCGCTTGTCATCGCCCCACAACCACGACCTGGTCCACACCGACCAGAACCCACCCCGCCCCTGGAGCACCACCCGCGCGTACGTCAGCGAGCCCGTCACCTGGGTGCTCGCGGCCGGTGCCGCGATCGTCCTCGGCATCGTTATCGCCGTCGCGTACGCCGTGCTCTGGCTCCTCGGCGCCATCCTTGCCGGCATCGTCGGTCTGGTCAGCTGGATCGGCCGTACCTTCGGCGAGCTCGCCGAGCCGGCCGCCCGCACGATCGCCGACCCGATCCGTTCCTACATCGAGGCACAGGCCACGCACCTGCCGATGAGCGCCGACACCATCTGGTGGACCTGGGTCGGCGTCACCCTCGGCCTGTTCATCCTCGCCAGCGTCGGCGCCAGCGGCGCCCGCGTCGGCTGGGCAGCGATGGGTATCGCCAGCACCGCGATGGTCTGGGCCGGCTCGGCACCTGACGGCCGCAACCTTGCCGCCGGCATCGCACTCGCCACCTGGAGCGTGTTGTCCGTTGCCGCGTTCAACCGGTTCGCCGTCCAGTCAGACGAGCCGAAGGTTGTCGTGATCGAGCCGGCCGCCCCGGAAGCCCGTACCGAAGGCGAGGAAGCAGCGGCGGCCGTTCTCACCCCGCCGTGGCTGGGCCGCGTCTGATCCCGCACATCTCGTAGCCCCGGAGCGGCCTGAAAGCCGCCAAGCAACAACCCGCTCCGGGGCACAACCCTTCGCAAAGGAGCCACCACAGTGTCTCAGCCATGTCCGCGTATCGATGAAATCCGTCAGCACCACGCCGAGGTGACCGGCAGGACGCCCGGCCCGTGGCGGTGGGGTGGGAACACCTCCGGCCCCATCTACCTGTCGACGACCGGCCACGGCCGGATCACGGTCATGGCGTTCGACCGCCTCGGCATGCGCGACGCGCAGCCCTGCTTCCAGGTGTGGTCGCGCGGTGACCGGTTCGGCTGGATGGAGAACGCCACCACCGTCGCGGTGCGGGAGGCACCGCACCGCGACCAGGTAGCCGACCTGGACTGCTCGCACGCCCGATACCTGAGCCGGTCCTGGGAGTACGTCGAGGCGCTGCTCGGCGAGGTCGACAGGCTGCGTACGCAGCTCCGCGACCGCGACCCGTCGGAGGCGTGGTGATGGCGATCCGGATCACCGACACCGAGATGGTCTCCGACCAGTGCGGCGAGCGCGCGTACACCCGCGACGGTGCGGTGTGGCATGTCACCGGGCACCCGGGCCGCTGCTTTGACCGTAACCAGGCGATCACCGCGATGACCCTGGCCGAGGCGTTGGCGGCGAACCCGCCGGAGAGCGACCGGATCTGGTGGCACATCCACGCGTGGCGCGCCGAACTGGGCCTCGACGACGGCAAGGAGGATCGATGATCGAGCTTCGCTTGATCGGTGACCCGGCCGAGATCGACGCCGCGTTGACGGTGCTTGCCCGGCTCGTGAAGGTGCACCAGGGCCGCCGCAAGCCCGTGCGGGGCGCTGCCGGGCAGGTCATCCAGTACGGCGCCGTCGTGCTGCCGTCAGCGGGGTGGGTGACCCGATGAGTGCGAGCGACGCGCGGCGGCTCAAGGACCATGGGCCGCTACAGCTGGCCGACCGGCTTGGTCTGGCCCGCTGGCAGGTGCGACGCGCCGTCGATGATGGGTTGATCGCTCTGCCGGACGTGCCGGGCTCGCGCTGGTCCGCGGCGATCGTGGAGGCCGCGGCCGGGCGGGTCGACCGGATCCGTGAGGCGGTCGGCGGCGTACCGGACCTGGGCGCGGCCCGGGCAGCGGCGTTTCTCAGTGATCGCTTCGGCGAGCCGGTCGAGCCGTACGTGCTGATCGAACTGGACCGCCACGACCTGGTGCCCGAGGTCGGCGAGTTCAAGGGGCACCCGCTGTACTGCGGGCGGGCCTTGGAGCGGTTCAACGACGTCGAGGCGCTGCACCGGGCGATGTGCTCGGGGCGGCTACTGACCCTCGCCGACGCGGCTGGGTATCTGAGGATCCGGCCCAGCGACTTCAAACACCTGCACGCGGCACGGTGGGTCGCGCCGGTGCTGCGGGTGCACGGCCCCTACCAGCGTCGCCGTGACCTGCCCGAGGTGCCGCTGTACCGGGTCGGTGACCTCGACGTGCTCGCCGCGCACCCGGGCATCGACTGGGACGCCGTACGCGCCACCCCACCCGGACGTCCCTCGCCGCTGGCAGTCCTGAGCCGCGGCGTTCGAAGCGGCGCCTAGCGCCACCCCACGATCCACACCCTGGTGCGCCCGGCCGGGGGCACCAGGGGATCCCGACCTGAGGAGGTACCCCTGATGCCGACCACCGTTTCTCGTATGAAGGCGGGGGCTGGACCGGCGAGTCGGACCAAGCCCGCCCGCGACGAACTGCTGAGCGTTCCAGACGTGCTTGAGGAGCTCGACATCGCGAAGGCGACGTTCTATCGGTGGCGCCAGCTCGGTAAAGCGCCGCAGTCGATCAAGCTGCCGAACGGACAGGTACGGATCCGGCGGAGCGTCCTCAACGAGTGGCTCGACTCGCTGACTGAGGACGAGCTGTCGGCGATGGCCGATGGTGCCGCGTGAAGACGTACAAGGTCCGGATCTGGAAGCTCTATCGGAACCGCTCGGGCAACCCGGAGGTGCGCTGGCGTACCGAGAACCAGCGCCACTCCCGGTCATTTGCCAACGTCGCGCTGGCCGAGTCGTTCCGGTCGGAGCTGATCGCGGCTCAGCGCCAGGGCGAGGCGTTCCATGTGGCGTCCGGGCTGCCGGTCGCGATGACCAAGAAACGAGAGTCCGTCACCTGGTACGACCACGCGGCGGAGTACGCGGCGATGAAGTGGCCGGAGTCGGCGCCGAACACCCGTCGCAACCGCGCCGACGCGCTCGCGACGGTCACCCCGGCGCTGACGCGGAAGCTCGCCGGCGCGCCCGGCCGGCAGCTGCTGCGCGATGCCCTGTACGGCTGGGCGTTCTCGCCGTCGCCCCGGCGGGGGAAGCCGTCCGCTGACGTGGCGCGCGCTCTGGCCTGGGTCAAGAAGGCGTCGCTAACGGTTGAGGACCTGGCCGACAACGCCGACCTGGTACGGAGTGCGCTACGAGCGATCTCGCAGCGCGAGGACGGCTCGCCGGCCGCGGCCACCACGTTCCGGCGCAAGCGGATGGTGTTCAACAACGCGTTGCGGTATGCCTGCGAGCGGAAGCTCATCGCTGGCAACCCGCTGTCAGTCGTGCAGTGGAAGTCGCCGGAGATCGCTGAGGTGGTCGACCGCCGGGTTGTGGTTAACCCGAAGCAGCTCCGCCAGCTCCTCGACGCCGTACGGGTCCAGGACGGCAACCGGCGGACGCCGAGGAACGGGAAGCCACGAGGCGAGCACCTGGTGGCGTTCTTCGGATGCCTCTACTTCGCGGCGCTGCGGCCAGCCGAGGCGGTCGATCTGTGCGAGTCCAACTGCACGCTGCCTGAAACCGGCTGGGGCGCGTTGGAGCTGGCGTCGTCGAACCCGCGCGCCGGCCACCGGTTCACCGACACGGGCGCCGTACGTCAGCGTCGCGAACTGAAGTGGCGAGCCAGGGGAGCGGTGCGCACCGTACCGATCCCGCCGGAGTTCGTGAAGCTGCTCCGCAACCACGTCGACGAGTACGGCGTCGCCGACGACGGACGGCTGTTCCAAGCTGTCCGCGGCGGCGTACTCCACGAGAAGGAGTACGGCGACATCTGGCGCGACGCCCGTGCGCAGGCGCTCACTGCGGCGCAGGTCGCCTCCCCACTGGCGGGCCGACCGTATGACCTGCGCCACGCCGGCGTGAGCCTGTGGCTGCGCTCCGGGGTCGACGTCACCGAGGTCGCTCGGCGTGCCGGCCACTCCGTCGACGTGCTGCTGCGGATCTACGCCAGCGTCCTCGACGACACCGAGAAGGAAGCCAACAAGCGCATCGAAGAAGCGCTGGAGGCGGATGACGACACCGCGGACGGGTGATTGGCGCGCGTTCGGGAAAAGGTCATCGTTACGCTGACTGCACACGCTTGATTCCGCCGTGCGGTACCCGCATTGTGAGGCATGGCCGAGACGCTGGATGCTGGGTTGGCTCGTAGGTGGTGGCGGGCGCTCACCGAGAACTCCGTGGGACTCCTCGAGGACTCGGCATGTCTCCTAACGGCCGGTTCAGCGGGCCGTGCTCGGTCCCTGCAGGTGCTTGCGATGGAGGAGCTCGCGAAGGCCCTGTGGATCTATGAGGACTCAGAGGACATCTGGTCATCTGGCGGGGTACAGGTCCGCCTGGCTGATGATTTCGAGAAGGCAGCGCGCTCTCATCTCTCAAAGCTGGCATGGGCTCTCACCGCTGACTCGACCCTTGAGGTCTTCTGGGGGGACTATTCGAGCCGTCGCGAGCTGGAGGATCTGAGTCCGGAAGGTCTCGCGGCTTTCGCGACCGAGATGTTTGAGGCGTACAAGGATTCTGCTCGGGCACTAAACAAGACCAAGCAGGCTGGCTTATACGTGGACCGCGTGGGCGAGGAGTTGCACCTGCCTGCGGATGTGCCAGCGGATGGTCTAGCGGACGAGATCGTTCGTACGGCGAGGGTGGCGCTGATGCTACTGATCCAGGACCACAGCCGGATGAAGGAAGCCGCTGGGCAGTCGCGCTACGACTCGACTCACGACCTGCAAAACCGGCTGATGGCCCTTGGGTACCCGGACGAGGTCTCGCCGCAACCCAGCGAGGGTGGCGACTCGCTCAGCGACGGGTAGCGAGCGGGCGCTGATTCCAGGGGGTTGTATCGCCTTGCGCTGAGGGGGCGACGACAGCAGGTGAGAGCGAGTGCCAGTGGGACTGGCTCGTAGCTTGCTGTGCGAAATATGTGCGAACGCCCGCCCGGCGGACTACCAAGGTCGAGAGAAAGTGCAGGTGAGAACCATGATCAACATAGATTCTGGGTACGTCTTGAAAACCGCTAAGGCGAGTGATCGTCTTCGTGGGTTCGAATCCCACACCCTCCGCAATTTTCGTACGTTTCCGCAGGTCAGAGGCTCGAGTGAGGGCGCGTTTCAGTCGTCTTC
>JBOGDG010000207.1:0-6043 GCA_050701655.1 Micromonosporaceae bacterium | reverse complement strand
AGTAGCACGACAGAGATGTCTGACCGGGGTAAACGGCACTGGTCATCACAGGTCATCACTGTCCGGTTCAAGATCACGCACGCTCTTAACCAGCGGGTTCGGGGTTCGAGTCCCTGACGGCGCACCACCCCTACTACCGTCTGACCAGCGGTTTTACTGGTCCGTGCTGGGCTGTGCCCACCTCTCAACATCGTTTGTGTGGTCCATGTGTGCTCCACCCGGCCCCGCGTGTTTGATCATGGTGTTGCGCGCCGCCGTACGGGTCAGCGGTGGGCGTGACGGTCGCCACGATGTCCGACTGTCGACTGCCGCCGGCGTTCCCCGGTGACGGTGAGGTGGTGATGGCCGCGGCGCGGGACAACGGTCTGGAGGGCGTCGTCGCCAAACACGCCACCCCGGTGTACGAGCCGGGGGCGCCGGTCACGGGACTGGATCAAGACACCGACCGAGCCCGTCGGCGACGGCGACGTACAGCCCGAACCACGCCAGGTAGAGCGCCGCGAACACAGCCGAGAGCAGCAGCGCCTCGCCGCGCGGCGACCCGGTGTCGGCGGATAGGAGCTGCGGCAGGAAGGTGAGAACAGCGCGGCCTTGGGGTTGAGTGCATTCGACAGGAAGCCTTGGCGCAGGTACGCCATCGACCACCCAGCTGCGGCGGTCGCGTGTACCGCCACGCCGAGTACGCCACCGACCACGGTCAGCGCGCCGCCGCTCCGGCCGCCCACAAGAGAGTTAGGGGTGATCAGCGCCTGGTCGGGGCAAGGAACCATGATCAGGAGCAGCGCCGCGATCGCGAAGACTCAAGGCGTCACCAGTGACGGGGCGTGAGTCCTGCCGGGATCGAAGATCCCGCAGGGGTCGAACCTGGGTGCACCCAGCTTCGAGCCAGTTCGCCATGGCCAGGGGCGTCCGTACCGGTGTTCGGTCGCGACTTCGCCGCCACCCACCTGGTGCTCGCCGTACAGGTGCTGACGGTGCTGGCCGACGAGCTGGACGACCGGCTGCAGGGTGACTTCAGTGGCAAGCGGTTCTTCGGCGAGGGCGACAAGCCGTCCGGCGGCGACGCGGAACGTACCGGGATCTACCTCTAAGTCCCTTTCCTTAGTGGTACGAGCGAGACCCACACCACATCCCTTTCGGTTTACAGCGTTGTGTTACTGCAGTGAGAGCGGTGCATCGCATTGTGGTGGCTGGAATCGGCGCCAATCGCAACGGAAAGGGACATCGCAATGAGTGATCAGACCACGCCAGGCCGGCGCTGGTACCAGCGACTGACCACGCGGGTACGCCGCACCCTGGTCATCGGCACCACCGCCGCCGCGCTCGCCGCCGCCGGCCTGTTCGGCTTCGGCGGCCTGGGCACCGCGCAGGCCCTGGACTGCCCGTCGTACGCCTCCAAGTGGGTGCACTGGGGCTGCCTGAGCAGCCGCTACACCGTCACGTACAAGACCCGGTCGTGGAGCGGCGGCTCGTGGGAGCGGGTGTCGCTGCGGGTCGGGAAGTTCCGCGGCGCGACCTACGCGTACGCCGTGTTCACCTGTGCGCTGGACGGCGGGACTCCGTGCAAGACGTACGACTTCGACCAGGACCACGGCCAGCAGCGGCTCCAGATCGACGGCAACAGCTACGGGTACGACTGGGGCGAGCAGCGGGTCACGATCCGTTCCAAGTACTCCCGCTACACCAAGGCGCTGCGCAGCACCTCGCGGTCGGACGTGAGGTTCCGGGCCTGCACCTGGTGGTGGAGCAGCGTCAGCAACTCCGTGCGCGGCAAGTTCTGCACCACGTACTGGTAATCGGCGGTACGGGGCTCTCCGCTCGGGGAGCCCCGTCACATAGCGGACATAGAGGTGACGTGATGAGCGGGGAAAACACGACCCGGTGGTGGAAGTGGGCGATCGCGGGCACGGTCGTACTCGGCCTGGGGTTCGGCGGCGGGGTGGCGTTCGCCGACAACTACATGCGGCCGGCCGACCCGGACAACCCGATCGCCGTACGCGGCTGCGTGATCAGGTTCGACACGCTCTCGGACTCGGGCGCCAGCGTGGTACCGCGGATCCACGCCAACTCCGCCCACATGTGCGTCGGGGTGACGAGCGTACGGGCCGACTGGAACGACGGCGCGCTGGTCCTCAACGACAGCAACAGCAAGGGCTCGATCGTCAGCATGTCGGTCTCACCGGACGAGACCCTGACCCGCAAGGGCATCCGCTGCGGCGGCTCCGGCGGCGGGAAGGTCAGCCGGGTCTACTGTTACGACCAGAGCGGGAACTTCGTACCGGCGCACTCCAAGAAGCTGTACGGGAGCCTCTCCAACCTCTGGGTCACCTGGCACATGTGGCATCACTAGAAACTGACGATGAGTTTCCCGGTGGCCGTCCGCTGCTCCAGCGCGGCCACCGCCTCAGCCACCCGATCCAGGGGTACGTCTGACCCAGCACCGGGGCCAGCGCACCTGACTCCAGGTGCGGCACCAGCTCGGCCCACCGCGCCGGGATGAAGTCCGTACGGGCCAGCGCGAACGCACCCCAGCCGACGCCGACCACGGCCGTGTTGTTGAGCAGCAGGCGGTTGACCTTCCCGGTCGGGATCTCTCCGCCGGTGAAGCCCACGACCAACAGCCGGACCTCCGGCGCCAGCCTGCGCAGCGAGTCGGTGAACCGGTCGCCACCCACCGGGTCGACCACAACGTCAGCACCGCGCCCCTCGGTGAGTGCCTTGGCGGCGTCCTCGAAACCCTCCACTGAACTGCCGACTTGTATGGGTTCCGCGGGACAGAGGGCTGGTTGATCTAGCGTCCCGTCGTGGCGCCGGCCGGTCTGACTCGTGAACCGCATGCCGCCCTTGGGCTGGCTCTCCCGGGGTTTGTCGAGCCGGTCGGTGTCACGTGCCGCGGTCTGACTCAACAGAGGACTGACCTTCACCGGAGCTTGAGGTCGGCGTGTCGTCCGCGGTCCTCCCGCTTCAGAGCCGTCGGACGAAAGGTTCAATCCTGTGGTGATCATCGGGGACGACCCGCACAAGCGCACCCACACTGCCAGCGCCGTGGAACCTGGCACGAACCAGGTGGTCGCGACGATGAAGGTCGACGCGTCGCTGGCCGGGTATCGCCGGCTGCTCAAGTGGGCGGCGAAGTTCGACTCACGCCGGTGGGCGGTGGAGAACGCCCGCGGCCTGGGCCGGCACCTGGCGCAGTGGCTGGTCGCCCGCGGCGAGACCGTCGACGATGTCCCCTCGACTGCGACCGCGCGAGTGCGGGAGCTCTCACGCGGCGGGCGCCGCAAGACCGACGTGATCGACGCCGCTGCGGCGGCCAGCGTCGCCGCGCTGGCCGGAGACGCGAACCCGGTCGCCGGTGAGGATCTGTCCACTGTGCTGGTGTTGCTCGATGAGCGACGCAACAACCTGATCACCCAGCGGACCCGCCTGATCAACCAGTTGCACGCGTTGCTGCGCGACCTCGTGTCCGGAGGCGCCCCGACCGACCTGACTGCCGTTGCCGCCTCCCGGCTGCTGACCACGGTGCGCCCGGCCGGCGCCGCCGAAACGGCGCGTAAGCAGCTCGCTCCTGATCTCGTCGGCGAGATCCGCGACGCCGACCGTCGGCTTGCCACCATCACCGCCCGCATCGCCGCCACCGTCGCCGAACACGGCAGCCGGCTCACACAGATCGACGGCATCGGACCAGTCGTCGCCGGGCGGCTGCTCGGCCGCGCCCGCCAAGCAAGCAGGTTCGCCACCGCATCCTGGTTCGCCAACTACGCCGGCGTTGCGCCCGTCGAGGTCGCCAGCGCCGACCGAGCCCGGCACCGCCTACCGCGCGGCGGCGACCGCCAGCTCAACCTCGCCCTGCACATCGCGGCGCTGACCCAGGTGCGGATGAACGGCCTGTCCGACCAGCAGGAGACGACCACGCCGGAGACCTGGACCAAGATCCGCGACTGGGCCAACTCCAAGCACCTGGCGCGGCTGGCGTACTGGTCGGTGAACCGGGACCGGCCGTGCCCAGGCGGCGGTACGGTGTCCAACTGCTCGGGCATCGACCAGCAGGAGTGGGAGTTCACCTCGATCACCGCCGGGTTCACGGGGTGATGTGCGATGGTGTCTCGCCGAATCTTCCTCGCCGCGTCGGGCGCGGTGCTCGCCGCCCCCGCGTGGGCCTGGGCCGAAACCACCCCTGAGACCTGCGAACTCGCGCTCGACGGGCCGTCCGGCACGAACGCGTACGTCACCGGCCGCGAAGAAGGCACCGACCGGTGGATGCTGCTGCGCGCCGACGGCGGCTACTATCACCTCGAAGAGCCGCCCGGGCCGCAGACGCCGCTGCCGGTCGACTGCGCCATCCCGGTCGGTAGGGTGCTCACGCTCCGCCACATGTACGGCGCCCGGATCTACTTCGTACGCGACGCCAAGCTGGACTTCTACGTCAACCCCGGCCCGTCGCTGGTCGAGCCGGCGTTCGCCACGCCGGGCGACTCGAACTACAAGAAGATCTGGTCGTTCTGCGAGTTCACGTTCAACACCACGCAGATCTTCGTGAACCTCAGCTACGTCGACCTGGTCACCGCGCTGCCGATCGGGCTGAAGCTCGAAGGCGACGCGACCCAGACCGTCGAGCCGGCGCCTGCCGGTGCGGTGGCGGCGATCGCGGACGCGCTCGCCGCCCAGACCGCCGCCGACGGCAAGCCCTGGGACAAGCTGGTGCTCCGCGACGGCGACACCGTCCTGCGCGCCGTCGCGCCACAGATCCAGCTGGACTCCGGCTTCGCGTCCTACTGGGACGGGTACGTCGACCAGGTCTGGCAGAAGTACGCCGGCACCGACCTGCACGTGGACCTGCAGGGCGGGCGGGGCGTACTCACCGGGCGGGTGAACGGCGACCTGCTCACCTTCGGCGACGGGTCGAGCTTCGCCCGGCCAGTCGCGAAGGACATTTTCACCTGCAACGACGGCCCGTTCGCCAACAACCCGTCGGATCCGGACAGCCGCAAGGCCCTGATCGCGCGCCTCGCCGCCGCGTTCAACCGCAGCACCCTGTACGAGTCCGCCGACCAACCGACCGCCGACCACTACTACGAGAACCCGGTCACCAACCACTGGGCACGCATCGTCCACGCCAGCACGCCGATCGGCTACGCCTTCCCGTACGACGACGTACGGCCCGACGGCGCACCGGACGTGTCCGGGGCCGTCTGGGACGGCAACCCGCGCCGCCTCACCGTCTCCGCGGGTGGCGCCTGACACGACGGCGGCTGGCCGCCACGGGGTGGCCTTCGCCCCTTGCCCCCTGGCCTCTGCCGCACGCAGGATCGCGGTGGAGGCCAGGGCCGTGTCTATCGAACGAGCCAGCTCGACCCCGCGTGGGCTCCGGCCCCACTGACCCCCGCGCGGACGCTTCGCCCAGTTGGTGGGCGAGCCTCGTCACAGCGGGCGCCGCGCCGGTGTCGCGCGGCATAGCGTCGATCCGTGACCCGCCTCGTCAGGGACCGTGTGTCCTGGCTGCTCTACGCCCAGCTCGGCGTCTTCGGCTACTTCCTGTACGGCTTCGGCCCCGTCGTACCGCTGCTGCGCCACGAGCTGGAGATCAGCCGTACGGTCGCCGGCCTGTACGGCGTCGGGCTCGCCGCCGGCGCCGTGATCGGCGGAACCGCGTTCCCGTACCTGCTGCGGCGGCTGGGTCCGGGCCGGACGCTGTGGACCGGTCTCGCCGGGCTCGCCGCCGGCGCGGCACTGCTCTGCCTGCTCCCGTCGGTGGCCGGCACGCTCGCCGCGACGGTGGTGGCGATGACGTTCGGCATCGTCATGGTCAGCGGCATCTCGATCGCGCTGACCGCGCACCACGGTCCGGCGGCCCCGGCGGCGTTCAGCGAGTCGAACGCGCTCGCCGCCGGTATGGGGCTGCTCGCCCCGCTGCTGATCGGCTCGGCGGTCAACGCCCGCCTCGGCTGGCAGCCGGGTCTCGCCGTCGCGATCGCACTCGCCTGCCTGCTCGCGCTCACGGCAGTCCTTCTGGGGGTACGCGTACCGGCCGCCGGTCCCGCGG
>JBOGDG010000206.1:0-6059 GCA_050701655.1 Micromonosporaceae bacterium | reverse complement strand
CGTCAGGACCCGCCGCTGGCTCTGGCGCACGTACCCCCTGATGCGGTTGGATGAATCCTTCAGATGCCGGGACAGCCGGCAAAGGTTCTTTCAGGGGTGATCCGAGTGGCTGAGTCAACCGAACTGAGTCGCCGCGACCTGCTGCGCGGGGCCGTCCTTGTCGGCGGCGTGGGGGGCCTGGGCGTGCTGGGCGGCGGGGTCGCGTACGCGAGCGCGCCCGCGCTGGTGCCGTCCCCCGAGATCCACGGGACCGAAGCCTGGGGCGCCCGGCCGTCAAGCGAACCGGTGACCATCCGGGACTACCGGCCGGACAAGATCGTCGTACACCACACCGCGACGGCGAACCGGATCGACTATTCGCTGGTCTGGGCGTACACGCTGTCCCGGGCGATCCAGAACTGGCACATGGACCACAACCGGTGGATCGACACCGGGCAGAACTTCACGATCAGCCGCGGCGGGTACGTCACCGAGGGCCGGCACCACAGCCTGGAGACCCTGCACGGCGGCGTCAGCTTCGTCCACGGCGCCCACGCCGGGCCGGCGAACGGCTCCTCGATCGGGATCGAGAACGAAGGCACGTACGTCACGGTCGCGCCCACGGACATGCTCTACGCCTCGCTGGTCGACTTCTGCGCGTACGCGTGCCAGCAGTACGCGATCGAGCCGGCCCGGATCTTCGGGCACCGCGACTTCATGTCCACTCAGTGCCCGGGGAACGTGCTCTACGGCATGCTCCCCCAGCTGCGGCGCGACGTCGCCGACAAGCTCGGCCAGTCGCCGCCGCCGCTGCGTTGGCCCACGGTGTTCCGCGGCGACGGCGGCGAACGGGTCCGCACCGTCCAGCACCTGCTCCGCCACCACGGGGCCACGATCACCGCGGACGGCGCGTTCGGCCCCGCCACCGACGAGGCGGTACGCGGCTTCCAGACCGCGAACGAGCTGGAGTCCACCGGCGCGGTACGGCAGGAGACCTGGCAGGAGCTGATCGTCGTCCTCCGTACCGGCAGCACCGGCGAACCGGTGACGGCGCTGCAGCGACAACTCCGCTACCAGGGCTTCGACACCGCCGTCGACGGACAGTTCGGGCCACAGACCGGCGGCGCCGTACGGGCGTTCCAGGACGCGCACGGGCTGACCTCCAGCGGCGTCGTGGAACCCCCCACCTGGAAGGCGCTGGTGGCGTAACCCCGCTCAGCGCAGCCCGGAAAGGGTGATGCCGCCCTGGTCGCCCGCGGTGGTTCATCCGAAACTCAGCGCCGGGGAACGGCTCGCGGCCCGGAGAACCGCGGCTGCCCGCGGTGAGATCGACGACCACGCCGGGGACGCCATCGTCACGATGCGCCCCGTGGTGCACGTCGGGGTCCATCCACAGTGGGTGACCGACGCCGACAAGCTCGCCGCCGACCTGGGCCGGATCCTCGACATCGACACCTCCGACGTGCCGTCCCGGATCTCCGACGCCGAGCCGACCGCCTTCGTGGACGTGGTCACCCTGCGGCGCAGGGACTACCTGGCGGTGAAGTCGAAGCTCCGGCCGCTGCCCGGGACGGTGTTCCGGGACGGCGAGCTGCCGTTGGCACCGACCCGTGGGTTCGCCCGCGCGCTGCTGGGCACCGCCGGCCCGGTGACGAACGCGATCATGGACGCCAGCCCCGGTCGGTACCAGCCCGGCGACCTCGCCGGACTGTCCGGCCTGCACCGGCGGTACGACGAGCGGCTCGCCGGCACCTCCGGGGTCGAGGTGGTGGTGGTACCGCCGAAGGGTTCGTACCGCGACGACGATACGGTCTTCGAGGCGAAGCCGAAGGCCGGCCGGGGGCCGCGACTCAGCCTCGACCAGCGGGTGCAGCGGGCCGCCGAGGCGGCGCTGTCCGGTGAGCGCCGGAAGACCGCCCTGGTGGCGCTGCGGGTCTCCGACGGCACCGTGCTCGCGGTCGCGAACGGCCCGGACGGCGGCACCGAGAACCTCGCGTTCGAGGCCAGGGTGCCGCCCGGCTCGACGTTCAAGGTGGTCAGCACGCTCGGCCTGCTGGAACGCGGGATCACTCCGGGCCAGACCGTGCCCTGCCCGAAGTACGCCACGGTGGACGGGCGGCGGTTCAGCAACGACCACGACTTCGCGCTCGGCGACGTGCCGTTCCGTACCGCGTTCGCGCGTTCCTGCAACACCACGTTCGTGAAGCTGGCGCCGAAGCTCGGCGACGCCGGCCTGACCGCTGCCGGTACGCAGGTCGGGCTCGGGGCGGAGTGGGAACTGGGCGCGGACGTACGCACCGGGAGCGTTCCGGTGACCACGGAGTCCGTGGACCGGGCTCCGGCCGCGTTCGGGCAGGGCAAGGTCACCGTGAGTCCGGTCGCGATGGCTGGCGTCGCCGCGGCCGTGGCCAGGGGGCGGTGGCAGCAGCCCCGGCTGATTCTCGATCCCGAGGTCAAGCCGGCGGCACCCGGTCCGGAACTCGACCCCGGACACGTGAAGACGCTGCGCTCGCTGATGCGCGCGGTGGTCACCGACGGCACAGCGACGGCGCTCGCCGACGCCCCTGGCGGCCGGTCCACGGCAAGACCGGGACCGCCGAGTACGGCACCGCGTCCCCGCCCCGCAGTCATGCCTGGTTCATCGGCTGGCAGGGTGACATCGCGTTCGCGGTCTTCGTGAACGACGGCGGCTCCACCTCGGACACCGCGGTTCCGATCGCCGACCGGTTCCTGACCAGGCTGCACGGCTGACCCGGCCGCACGGTTGACCGGGCTGCACGGTTGACCGGGCTGCACTGTTGACCGGGCTGCACTGTTGACCGGGCTGGACGGCTGAGCCGCGGCACCCTGCACCGCGGCGACGAGCTTCCAGCCCAGGTTCATCGCGTCCTGGATCCCGGTGTTCATGCCCAACGCGCCGAGCGGGAAGTGGACGTGTGCGGCGCCCCCGGCAAGGAACACCCGCCCGACCCGGTAATGCTCCGCCTGCCGCCGGTCGCTCTGGAACCGGGTCGACCAGCGCATCTCCTGGACGTCGAGGTCCCACCCGGCGAGCCGGCGCAGCGACTCCGCCACCTCCTCGACTCCGAGCGGCTCCTCCGCGGTACGTGCTACCGCCGCCGGTCCCAGATCACCGCGCGTACCCAGCCGTCCCCGAACGGCGGGATCAGGACGACACCGTCACGGCCGACGAAGGTCTGCACGACTGTGTGGTCCGCGTCCGCCAGGCGGAGGTCCGCGAGCAGGATCCGGGTGGTGTAGCTGATGCCCGGTGAAGCCGACGCCGAGCCGCTCCCCGCGGGTGGCGTGGTGACCACGGCGAGCAGGACCTGCGGTGACATCGGTCCGGTGCCGCTGCCCGGGCGTACCGCCTCCAGGATCTGGGCGAGACCGAGTTCATGGTGGGCGAGCCCGGCGGGCCAGCTTCTCCCCGACCTGGGTGACGACGTCACCGTCGCTGACGGTCATCCGTACCGGGATCGATTCGCCCACCGGACCCACGACGCCGCTGTGCTCCGGCATTCAGTCGGCTGGCGCTGGACACCGCGAGCACCACGTCGGGTTGATCGCACAGCCTCGCGACCCAGATCGCGAACGCAGCCGTGAGGACCTGGGCCGGGGTGCCGCCCAGCGCCCGGGCCGCCTCGTGGATCCGGCGGCTGGTGCCGCTGGGCGCGTCGAACCGGTGCAACCCGCCCTCACCGGACAGCCGTTCCGGGCGCTGGTGGTCGTACGGCAGGGTCAGCCGCGGTGGTGCGTCGCCGAGTTCGGTACTCCAGTACCGCTCCAGCTCAGCGCGGCGCGGGCCGGTCGCCGCCTCGTTGCGCCAGCGGGCGTACTCCGGCCGGCGGTGCCGGCGGGGCCGGACAAGGGTCGACCCCTGGGGCCGCTCGCGCGCACCGGCTGGACAAGGGCCGGCATCCCCAGGGGTCGGGTAGCTGTCTGGTTGTCGCCGTACCGCTGCTACACGGTCTCGACGATCATCGGTATCGAGAACAGCGGCTAGCGGACAGCCACCTCACGAGTCCTATAGCTATCCAACGTCGGACCACCTCCTTTCCCGTGTCCGGCAAAGTTATCCGGCCCGTCCCGCCAGCCGCAACGCCAATTCAGGGCAGCTCGACAGCTACTCGTCGGAGAACGAGTCGCGGACGACGCCCCCGGTGATCACGCACCAGGTCTCGATGCTCACCTGGCCGTCCGGCTTGATCCCGTGCAGCCCCTGGATCTCCCGGACCGCGCGCTCCGTCGCCTGGTCGTACACGCCGGTCCTGGCGACGTCGTACCCCTTGAGGCCGAGGATGAACTGCACGGCGGTCACCGGCAGACCGGTCGAGTCACCGTCCAGCCGGGGCACCAGGGTCTCCCAGGTCTGCGGGGTCAGCGTGGCGTCGACGTCCACGGGGATGCCGTTACGCGCCTGCCAGTCCTGAACGGCGGCGGTGGTGTCGGCAGTGAAGACCCCGTTGGGGCTGAGCTGGTAGCCGCGGGCCCTGAGAAGGTACTGGGCGACCTGGACGACCGGCCCGCCGACGAACCGCCAGATGTCCGGCCAGCGACGCCGCGGTGCGGCGCTGGCGGGTTCGCCGAGGCCGGCGGCGACCCGGCGCCGCAACGCCGGGAATTCCCGGTAGTACGCGGTGCCGGGGCACTGGGTGGCCCGGAAGTCCCAGTGGCCGAAGATGTCCCAGGCGTGCAGGCCGTACTGACGGCAGATCGCCACGCACAGCTTCGTCACCGAGTCGAGCAGCGGCTCCGTCGGGATCTCGGTGATGTACGTGCCTTCGCTCTCGATGCCGATCGATCTGCCGTTCTCCCCCGGACAGTGCGCGGAGATGATCTGCCGCTCGGCCTGCTGAAGCGTGGCCAGGCTGCCGCGCCGGCCCTCCAGGACGTAGCCGCCCCGGCTCACCGTGAAGTGCTGCCCGGTGTCGTTCCAGCCGTTGCGGTCCATGTGCAGGTTCTGGCAGTCCTTGGCGAGCTTGACGGCCTGTTCCCGGGAGTAGTCCGTCACGTTCGGGAAAGCCATGTGATGCACGATGATCTTGTTGGTGTCGATCCCGCTCCGCGACGGTGGGTCGACCGGCGGCCGCGCACCCCAGTCGTCGCAGCTGATGATCCACGGGAGTTCCTCACCAGGGGCGGCGTGCGCCGCGCCGGCTGCGACGAGTTCGGGCCCGAAGACGGCGACCGTCGCGGCGCCGAGGCCGGCCTTGAACAGATGGCGACGTCCGAGCCCGGTTGGTTGGGGATCCATGGCGGAACTCCTCGCGGTTGGCGGATGGTGACTCTTCTACGTCGAGTACGACTGGCTTGGAGAATATTGCCAGGCTGGTCACCACACCAGACCGCCCGCACTGGTGGTCGCCGCTCTGGGGCCGCCGTTCACTCCGGCGACGGTGCCGGGTGTTCCATCCACCACTCGGTGAAGTGGCGGCAGCGACCGTCGACGTCGAGCCAGATCACCCACAGGTTGCTGTACGTGCTGTCCGGGTACGTGGTGGTTGCCTCGATGACCGCCACCTCGTCGGTGATCACCACCGGACGCCAGTCGAACGTGGTCTCGCCTGGTTCGTCCCGGTGCGCCAACCAGCCTGCGACGATCTGTTCCCGGCCCCGCCACGGCGGATCGAACGGGGCCGTGTAATACTCCGCGTCCTCGGTGAAGAGTGCGCCGATGTCGGCCGGCTCGTTGGAGCGCCACGCCCGGAGGTAGCCGTCGATCCACGCGGCCACGCTGCTGAGATCTGCCATGGACCTCGTTCTACCCCCGTCCCGTACGGCTCAGGCGGCGAACGCCGCCGTCACCGCGGCCCGGCTCCGCAGCCGGGTTCCCGGGCGCCACCCGGTCCGGATCCGCCTAGCCGGCGACCGGCCCGAAGGATCAGCACAAACGGGCGTGCTGCGGATCTGGGTCCCGGGCGTTTTGTTAGGGCTTTGTTAGAGGCCGGAAGTGTGATGTCTCGGGTTGGTCCGGACAGTTGTGATGTCTCAGGTTAGTCCGGACGCTTCTTCGGTTGGGGGCCTCGGGGTTTGCCGTTGCCGTAGTAGTGGCGGTCGGGTTCGAGGTGGACGGTGCG
>JBOGDG010000205.1:0-6099 GCA_050701655.1 Micromonosporaceae bacterium | reverse complement strand
CCGCATCCCCACGCGCCGCCGGCCGGGTCGGCTGCTTGGTACGGAACCACGCGGACTCGACCTCGCGGAAGATCGGCAGCTCCATCGTGTCGTCCACGTTGGGCGGGATCAGCGACGGGTCCTGAGCGTTGGTCGCCTTGCCGGCCGCGGCGCCCTCGGTACGACTGGCAGCCCCGTTCGGTCGCGGCTGTGGCCGGGGCGGTGCGCCGGCCGCGGGGTCCACCACCGGGTAGCCGCCACTCGGAGTGCCGGTTGCCGCGGCGTCGGGCCCTCCGAAGGCCAGCTCGACGCTCTGGAACGGCTCCTGCCGACCGGGCTGCCGGGGTGTCCCGGGGCGGCCTGGCTCCAGGTCGGGTCGGGGACCCGGCTCAGCTGCCGGCCGTCGCGAGAGCACTTCGTCGATCGGCCCCTGGGACCCCGGGGGCGCCGGCGACGCCGAACTCATCGGCAAGGGCTGCCCGTCCGGGGTCATCTGCTCCCCCGGCCGGCGCCGCGGCAGGAACGCGTCGCCGTTGGCTCCGGCGCCGCTGCCGGCGTCGAACCTCTCCGGACCCAGCGTGGCGGGCGCGCTTGGCGGCGGTACGCGTTCCCCCGGCCGCTCCCACGCCGGTGGGACCTCCCAGCTCGGTCCGCCGGGCGGGGACCACTGGCCGGCCACGGGTGGCTGCCAAGGCTGTTGCGGGACGTCCGCGGAGCCCTCCAGCGCCAGCGGCGAGCGTGCCGACGGCAACCCCAGGGTCTGCTGCCGACCGGCCCGCTGCGGCAGGATCAGGGCACCCGCCGGCAGGATCACGTCGGCGATCGTGCCTCGGTCGCGGGCGGCGCGCAGCTCGACCCGGATCCCGTGCCGGGTGGCCAGCCGGCCGACCACGACCAGGCCCATCATCCGGGACACCGCGACGTCCACCAGCGGTGGGCTGGCGAGCCGGGTGTTCAGCTCGGCCAGCTGTTCGGCCGAGATCCCGATACCGCGGTCCTCGATCTGCAGAATGGCACGGTCGCCGGCGCGTCGCGCGTCCACCACCACGACCGTGTCGGGTGGCGAGAACGACGTCGCGTTGTCGAACAGCTCGGCCAGCAGGTGTACGACGTCGTTGACCGCGTGCGGTGCCACCTCGACATCGCGGTCGACGATGCCGAACTCGATCCGGATGTACTGCTCCACCTCGGACTGCGCCGCCCGCAGTACGTCCGACAAAGGCGCCGGCTCGCGCTGCACCCGCGTGGAGTCGGCACCGGCGAGCACCAGCAGGTTCTCGTCGTTACGCCGCATCCGGGTGGCCAAGTGGTCGAGCTGGAACAGCTGGGCCAGCCGGTCCGGGTCTTCCTCGCCGCGCTCCAGCCGGTCCAGGTGACCGATCAGCCGGTCGACCAGCGCCTGGCTTCGGCGGGCCAGGTTGATGAACATGGTGGCGACGTTCGCGCGCAGCGCCGCCTGCTCGGCCGCGATCCGTACGGCTTCGCGGTGCACCACGTTGAACGCCTGCGACACCTGTCCGATCTCGTCGCGGCCACGTACCTGCACCGGGTCCTTGACGCTGGCCGCCACCTGGTCGGGCGTCAGCTCACCGAGCGTCTCCGGATTTCGCAGCCGGGCCACGGACTGCGGCAGGCTCTCGTACGCCACCGCGAGCGCGCCTTCCCGCAGCCGGCGCAGCGAGCGCGCCATCGAGCGGGCGATCAGAAGCGCGATCAGGGCCGCGATGAACAGCACCAGCAGCACCGTGAAACCTTCGGCGAGCAGCTGCCGGACCAGGGCGTCCTGCAGGGCCTGGATGTGCGCCTGGAACTCCTCGTCGATGCGTTGTTCCACCTCGCGGACCAACGCGATCCGGGTGGTCATCGCGTCGGCCCACTCTGGCACCCCGGCGCCACCGCTGAGCTTGATCTTGCTGCCCGGGAGCACCGCCTGGATCTCGGTCTCGTACCGCTGTGCGGCCTGCACTCCGGCCTGGATCTCGGCGTTGGTGGCGTCCTCCAGCTCGCCTTTGAGCAGGTCGCCGTCGAGTCTGGCGTCGGGATCCTGGCCGTACCCTTGGCCGGCGGCGGTGCGCTGGAAGTCGTTGAGGTGCCGGTCGGCGACGGCGTTGGTGAACGCCCGGTACGACTCGTCCTGTCCCGCGATGGTCGCGGCGAATCTTCGCTCCTGGTGTCGCGTCAGCTGCTGACTGGAAAGCAGCCGGGTGCCTTCCACCTGCTGCTGCGACGCATATTCCACGTACGCGGACATGGCCGCGGCACCACGGGCGAGGTCGGCGGCCTCGGCGTCACCGGCGATGTGCGCCAGGCTCTCCCGGTACGCGATCAGGTCCGCGATAATGATCCGGTACCGGTACACCGCCGAGGAGAGCTTGATGTCCTTGCGCGCGTCCACGGCGTCCCGCAGGTCGTCCAGCTCGCGTACCCCCAGCTGGCTGTCGATGCGTCCGAGCAGGTCCTTCAGGCCCTGCTCGACCGACTTCAGCTCCTCGCGCTGGGCGGTGTAGATCTCGATGCTGTCGTCGGTCTTGCGCTTCTGCTTGTCGTACGCCGCCTTGAAGCTCTCCCGGTCCGACTCGCCGGCGGCCAGGTACGCGGCCGAGAGCGAGCGTTCGGTCTGCAACTCCTCAGCGAGCTCACTGGCCCGCTGCGACACCTTCGCGTACCGCATCGCGTCCTGCGCCTCGAAGACGCTCTGCCCGGCTTCGGCGAGCCGCACCACGGCGAGCCCCACCAGCGCCACGATCGGGATGATCAGGATCAGGCCGAGCTTGGAGCGAATCCGGACGTTGCGTAGCCGCGGCAGGAGCCCACGACGCGGTGGCGCCGCCTTCGCGGTATTAACCCGCTTGATCAACTAGCTACCCTCCAGTACGGGTATCTGCGTTGCGGCCGGACAAGATGCGGGTCGCTCTCCCCAGGTCGAACCCCCGAGATTTCACCACGACACCTCAGAAATCAAAAGACCAGACGAGTAGCCGACTGCCCGTCCAATGAACTTATTCAAGGAGCAACCGGCGAGTCGTCGCCGGCTGTGTCTCAAAAACTACGATCCGTTGTGACGCGGCGTCGCGCCACAGGTGATTGTCCCCTGCGTGACCACAGAACACCAAGGCGTGTCCTGCCTTACTTTGCGCCGTGCCACGCTCACCCTGTGTGCATCGTGGGCTGCTTCATGGACGCCGGGGCGTCTGCGGTATCCCGTACACGGAGCGTCGCGGCTAGTATCACGCGACGTCGGTAGTTCACCCTCCCCCCGGCGCCGCGCCGCGCCGAGAAGGAGCCAGAGATGCCCAGCTACGACCGTCGAGGTTTCCTGCGCCTGTCCGGGACAGCCGCTGTCGGCGGCGCCCTCGCCAGCGCGTGCAGCGGCTCCAGCCTGGGCGGCGACCCCGAGAAGGCTGCCCCCGGCGCCCCGGTCAAGATCGGTCTGATCTGGCCGGAGACCGGCGTCTACAAGAAGCTGGGCGACGACCAGCGCAACGGCTGGGACCTGTTCCTGAAGCTCAACGGCGGCCAGTTGGGCGGCCGTGACATCGAGCTGGTCACCGCCGACGAGGGCGACGGGCTGAAGCCGGAGACCGCCAAGGCGAGCGCCGAACGGCTGCTGAAGCGGGACAAGGTCGACGTGGCGTGCGGGATCATCAGCTCCGGCAACATCGTCGCCGTGCAGGCGCTGTTCACCGAGGCGAAGGTGCCGTTCGTCAGCACCAACGCCTCACCGACCGCGGTGCAGGGCAAGGCGTACGGCTGGCGTACCTCCTTCGTCAACGACCACGCCGCGCTCGCGATCGGCCCGTACATCGCCGAGAACGTCGACGGTCCGGTGTCGATCATCGTGGCGAATTATCCCGCCGGCCATGACTACCTGGGGGGATTCCAGAAGACGTTCAAACCCGCGGGCGGGGAGTACGCCGGCGACCCGATCCTGGCGACGTTCCCGATCGGCGGCAAGTCGTTCCAGCCGTACCTGCAGCAGATCGAGGAACAGAACCCGACGGCGGTGTACGCCTTCTTCGCCGGCGCCGACGCGGTCAAGTTCGTCAAGGAGTACAAGAAGTTCGGGCTCGCCGACAAGTACCAGCTGTACGCGCCCGGCTACCTCACCGAGGGCAGCGTGCTGCCGGCCCAGGGCGAGGCCGCCCGCGGCATCCTCAACTCCCTGCACTACGCACCCGACCTGGACAACGCGGCCAACCGGCTGTTCGTCTCCGAGTTCGAGAAGGCGTACAAGACCTCCCCCACCTGTTTCTCGCTCGCGGCGTACGACACCGGTTGGGTGCTGGACCGGGCGATCCGTGCGGCCGGCGCCCGATTCAGCCCCGAGGTGCTCGAAGCGGAGCTCGGCAAGGTGGGCCAGATCGACAGCCCACGCGGGCCGTGGGAGTTCGGGAAGAACCGCTCGCCGGTGCAGAAGTGGTACCTGCGGACGGTCACCAACGACGGTGACGTACTCGCGAACGTGGTGATCGACGAGCTCGCCACACTCGGCGATGAGGCGTAACAACCAACCGGAGGCATTCGACCTACTGAGCGGCACCGCACATCACGGGCACCAAGCACATCGATATCATCTGCGCGACATCAGCTGAGCAGAGCGAATAGGACTTCTGCCGGCGGACCCATAACTGGAGATTGCCTTCCGCACGCGACGCGTCGGGAAGAAGGGAATGACCATGGCTGAATTCGACCGTAGAGGTTTCCTGCGGTTGACGGGGGCGGCGGCTGCCACGAGCGTGCTCGCCAGCGCCTGCAGTGGCTCCAGCCTCGGCGACGACGACGCGGACAAGGGCGGCCCGGTCAAGATCGGTCTGCTGCTGCCGCAGGCCGGCGTGTACAAAGCCCTCGGCGACGACCAGCGGTACGGCTGGGACCTCTACCTCAAGCAGCACGGCAACAAGCTCGGCGGCCGCGAGGTCAAGGTGATCGCCGCCGACGAGGCGGACGCGCCGGAGACCACCAAGGCGAACGCCGAGAAGCTGCTCAAGCAGGAGAAGGCGCTGGTGGTGGCAGGGGTCATCAGCTCGGGCAACATGGTCGCCATCCAGGACATGTTCACCGAGGCGAAGGTGCCGTTCCTGAGCACCAACGCCTCGCCCACCCAGGTGCAGGGCAAGGCGTACGGGTGGCGTTCGTCGTTCGTCAACGACCACCCGGCGGTCGCGATCGGCGGGTACGCCGCGAAGCAGGCCGACGGACCGGTGGCGCTGATCGCCGCCGACTACGCCGCCGGGCAGGACAACATCAAGGGCTTCCAGAAGAGCTTCATCCCGGGTGGCGGCAAGGTCGCGGGCGACCCGATCCTGGCGCCGTTCCCGATCGGCGGCAAGTCGTTCCAGCCGTACCTGCAGCAGATCGAGAAGCTCAAGCCGAAGGCCGTCTTCGCGTTCTTCGCCGGCGCCGACGCGGTGAAATTCGTCAAGGAATACAAGAAGTTCGGGCTGGCGAAGAAGTACCCGCTGTACGCACCGGGCTTCCTGGTCGAGGGCGGCGTGTTGAAGGCCCAGGGCGACGCCGCCGAGGGAATTTTCAACGCGCTGCACTACGCGCACACCCTCGACAACGCCGTCAACCGGGAGTTCGTGTCGAAGTTCGTCGAGGCGTACGACCGACCGCCGACCTGCTTCTCGGTGGCCGCGTACGACGCCGCCGCGGTGCTGGACCGGGCGATCAAGGCCGCCGGCGACGACCTCACCTCCGAGTCGCTGGAGCGTGAGCTGGGCAAGCTGGGCGACATCGAGAGCCCCCGCGGCACCTGGAAGTTCGGGAAGAACCGCTCGCCGGTGCAGCAGTTCTACCTGCGCGAGGTCAAGAAGGAGGGCGACAACGTCACCAACGTCGTCCTCGAGGAGCTCGGCGTCCTGGGCGACGACGTCTAAGTCGTCTTGGGCGTACACGTCGTAGCGATGGGTGGTGCCGCGTGCCGGTGCCACCCATCGCTGTATCGTCCGCATCGCCGAGGTAAGCAGACCCCGACATAAGCAGACCCCGACGTAAGCAGACCGCAGTAGGAGCGCATCCGTGGGTGTAATCGGTTGGTTCGACGCCAACCTGGTGAGCATCGTCGACGGCGTGGCGTCCGGTCTGCTGCTGTTCACGCTCGCCGCCGGACTCTCCCTG
>JBOGDG010000204.1:0-6170 GCA_050701655.1 Micromonosporaceae bacterium | reverse complement strand
CGTCATGCCGGTACCACCATCCCGGCGCCGCCGAGCGCCGGGCGCGGGGGCGCCGATCGCGGCGTGACCTTGGGCAGGGAGGCGACCACCGACTCGGCCCGGGTGACGCCCTCGGCGGTGAGCCGGTAGTAGCGCCGCGCGGGGCGGCCCTCCGCGACCGGGTCGATCTCCTCCCAGTGCGAGGTGATCCAGCCGGCCTTCTGGAGCCGGGTCAGGATCGGGTAGAGCGTGCCGCTGGCGAGGTCGGCCTCGGCCATCAGCTCCAACCCGTACCGGTCTTCGGTGGGGTCGGAGAGGAACGCGGCGAGCACCCTCGCCACCGGCAGTGTGATGCGTACGTCCTGAGCCATGTCGTAACTCTACATAGCCCCTTCAGTGTTTGTCTACATAGGGTGCTATCGCGCCGTCGCCGGCCTGGCCGTGACCCGCCGCGTAGCGTCCGTGGGGTGGAGGTCCAACTGGCCAGCGAAGCCTCGCCGGATGCCGCCGTCAACGAAGACTTCGCCGTGGCGGTGCCCGGTTTCGTCGCGGTACTCGACGGAGTCACAGCACCGCCCGGGCTCGACACCGGCTGCGTACACAACCCCGCCTGGTACGTCCGCCGCCTCGGCACCCACCTGGTCGCCAACCACTCGGCGAACGAGACGGCCTCACCGCCGGAGCTCCTCGCCGCCGCCATCTCAGCGGTACGCGACGACCACGGCGCCACCTGCGACCTGGACCACCCGGGCACTCCACAGTCGACGGTGTGCCTGCTGCGAGCCGGCCCGGAGCACGCCGACTACCTCGTGCTGTGCGACAGCCCGCTCGTCCTCGACCACGACGGTCGGGTCGAGGTGATCACGGACCGGCGCCACGAGCAGACCAGCCGGCAGCTACGCGAGGCGGCCGTCGCCGGCGGGTACGCCTTCGGCAGCGACGACCGGGCATCGCGGCTGCGCCAGCTGGTCACCTCGCAGCGCGAACACGTCAACCGTCCCGGCGGCTACTGGATCGCCGCCGCCAACGCGGCCGCCGCACACCACGCAGTGACGGGACGCCTGCCACTCACCGGCCCCGCCCGCCTACGCCGAGCCGCGCTACTCACCGACGGCGCCTCCTGCGCGGTAGAAGCCTTCGCTCTGATGGACTGGACGCAGCTGCTCGACGTACTGGCCGAGCGCGGTCCCGCTCACCTCATTTCGCTGGTACGCCAAGCCGAGCGCTCCGACGCCGTCGGCCAGCGCCAGCCACGCCACAAACGCCACGACGACGCGACCGCCGCGTACTGCCGATTCGGCGGTCCACCGAGGACGCGTGTGAGCCCACGGACCGGGTAAGAACTCCCGAGTCAGCCCACCCGGTCGAGGAAGTCCCGCGAGCGCTGCACCACCAGCGCCGCCGCGTCCGCGTCGTACGACGGCAGTGAGCTGTCGGTGAACAGGTGCTGATCGCCCGGGTAGACGAACAGCTCGGCCAGCTCGGACCCGACCGTGTCGACCAGCTCGCGGGCGGCGTCGATGTCGCCCTCCAGCCCGAAGAACGGGTCCTTGTCCATGCCGTGGATCTGCACCGGAACCCCGTCGGGCCACGGCCCGAGGGCCCACTCGCCGGTGATCGGCATGCAGGCTTCGTAGAGCAGCGCGCCGCGCGCGCCGGGCCGGGTCTGCGCGAGCCGCTGCGCCGTACCGGCGCCGAAGGAGAAGCCGGCGTACACCACGCCCTCGGGTAGGTCGGCCACGGCCCGGTCGGCGCGCCCGTCGAGCACCTCGCCTCCGATGCTCCGGACGAGCGCGACACCCTCGTCGATGCTCGCCGGTCGCTCGCCTTCGAACACGTCCGGCGTGTGCACGGTGTACCCGCCGGCGCGCAGCTGCTCGGCGAACGCACGCACCCCGTCGGTGAGTCCCTGCACGTGGTGGAACAGCACGACTTCGGCCATCTCTACACTCCTATCATCGGACGATGGTGATCGAATGATCCATGACTCTAGAATGGTCCAGACATGTCGGTCAATGAGCAGATCCCAGATTACGACCTCGACGAGATGGTCGTCGTCACCGCGCCCGAGCAGCTGCGCGCGCTGGCAGACCCGCTGCGTACCACTCTTCTGGAGCTGCTCCTCGAGCGGGCCGCCACGGTCACCGAGATGGCGCAGGCGGTCGAACGCCCCAAGAGCACCGTTGCGTACCACGTGAATCTGCTCGTCAACGCCGGGCTGCTCCGTGTGGTGCGCACCCGGCGGGTACGCGCGATCGAGGAGCGGTACTACGGCCGAGTCGCCCGTACGCTCTACATCGGCGTGCTCCACCGACCCGAGGACAAGCAGGTCGTGGCCGCCATCAACGGGCTCGCTGAGGCGGCCGCCGAGTCCGCTGCGGCCCACGCGGCCGACGAGCTGCGCTGCCTGCTCCTGCACGCCCGCATCCCCATCGAGGAGGTGCGGAACTTCTGGGCACAGGTCCAGGAGCTCGCCCGCCGGTTCGCCCAGACCCCCCGGGCGGGCGACCAGGTGTACGGCTTCGCCGCCGGCCTCTACCCCACCGACGCCCCCACCCTTCCCGACGCCGAGCTCAACCCGGCGGACTGACCCGACCGGCGCGTCTCAGCAAAGAGTCGCGCGCAAACCCGGCTCGCCGCCAACTACCGGATCTGCCGCGACGCGCACAGTCGGGTAGGGCCGTGATCCGCCGGTGGGTCCAGAACTGCGGCCGAGTGGTCATACGTTCCGCGCCTCGGGGTAGAGCCGTAGCACGGGAGCGCTGCCCCGGGCGGCGGCGCGGCGGTGGGCGGTGTCGAGCACGCCGTCAGCGCTCACCGCACCGGGGCAGGGGTACAACCTGAAGCACTCCTTGCATACCCGGCCACCCTCGTCGGGCTGGTGGTCGCGCAGCCATCGCGCCGCGACCCGCCAGACCCCCGGGTTGTCCATCTCCAGCTCCGGCGGCGGTTCCAGCGGAGGCAGCTCAGGCGGCGGATACCTCATCGGTACCGCTCGACGTACGTACGGTGCCATCCTGCCCCGCCCCGAATCCATGCCCGTTCCCTCTCGCCTCTGTGGATGTCACCCGACGGCGAGGGCCTGAGCCTTACCCGCCATCGGGGACCTGGCGGTAGCGTGCCGTTCGCTCAGCGTGAGGGGGAAGGGGTTCGCCGTCCGCTGCCTTCTCACGGACGGCGGACAGCCGATGCGCTGCTGTCAGTCGCGGTGTAGCAGTGCGCGGTACGCGTCGCGGACTTCGGCGACCTCCGGCATGCGCCGTTCCGCCATGTTGGAGATGACCTCTTCGACCCGCCAGAAGTTCGACGGCACCAGGCAGCCCGAGCCGATCGCCCGGAGTGCGGCGTCGCCGGCTTCGTCTGGTCGGCCGCCAGCAAGCAGGGCGAGCGCCAGATCCAGGCGTGCAGACGCGGCTCGGCGGGGCCGGGCCGGTCCGTCCTCGATGGAGTCCAGGCGGGTGATGACCTGCTGGGCGTAGCCGATGGCGGCGGGGTCACCGACCCACGACAGCGTGGTGGCCGTGTAGGCGACGGCCTTCCCCGGGTCGTACCGGTAGTGGTGCTCCGGCCTTTCAGGCATCGGCAACGGCGACACCAGCTGATGCACCCGGTCGAGCGCACCGTAGGTGCCGAGCCGATCGCCGAGCCTCGCGCAAGCGCGGCCTTCCTGCGCGGTGGCCTGGATGAACGCGGAACCGCCGCGCGGTGCCGTCTCCTGAGCAGCCTGTGAGAGCCGCAGTGCGCGTCGATAGTCGCCCACAGTCAAGGCGTCCCAGGCGGCGGTCTCCAGACACCATGCCTGAATCTCGGGGTGCTCCGCGTGACGTGCGATCTGCCGTGACGTACGCAGCCTCGCCCCGGCGGCGGGCCGCTGGTGCAGGTCGATGTGGAGCGTGGCCGCCAGCAGGGAGAGCCATCCCGCTGCGACGATCAGACGGCGATGCTCGTCGAGCGTCTTCCGGACCTCGAACAGCCCGGCCACGTACCCGAGGTGGCGCCGTACCCGGACCAGCAGCTCGCTGGGAGCCTTCTTCGGGTACGCCGTCGCGAGGTCGTCTACTGCGGCCTCGACCTGCGCCAGAGTCGCCGCACCGACATCGCTCGCCGCGACCCGCCGTACCAGCTCAAGGGCGTCTTGCTCGTCATCCGCAGCCGACGGTTGCGCCGCTGACGGAATCGACTCGGTGACCATTCCCGCTAGCGCCCCACCGGCCCGCAAGGCTTCATCGAGCGCACGAGCCGTTGCGGCGCCAGGAGATCCCGCAGCGAAAGCCCGGCCTCGTCACGCAGGCGTCGCAACTCGTCCGGGAACCGGGGATCGACCACTACGGGTCGTGGCATCGGGAGCCTCCCAGGGGCGGCTGGGCGGGTGGTGGGGCGCCGACGTACCACCGCGTCCCTGTGTTCGACGGTACCGGAGTGAGACGCTTAGCTTTCAGGTGATGGCTGAGGCTCGTGGCCCAACTGTTCGATGGTCTGCACCAGCCAGAACAGCGCGAACAGCAAGGCCACGAGGATCTCGAACCAGAAGAGGGCGAAGGCGTTGACGAACACCAGCACGCCCCCGACCACCGCGACGGCCACCATCGCCCACGCGAGCCAGGCGTAGCGATCTGGACGGCGCATGGCACCGGGAACCGCGCGCAGCGTCCGCCCCGACTCCGGAGCACCGCCGAGCTGCCGGCGTTGCTCGTCCTGGTGTCGAACTGCGTTAGCCACGGCCACGACGACGACGCATGCGAACAGGCCCCCGCCGGCGATGTAGTGGGCACGGTCGACGAACCACTCGGTGCTCGCCCAGAAAGCAGCCGCTCCGACCGCGTACACAAGGAAAGCCGCCACGAATCCCCACCAGAACTTCTGTCGCGACCCCGGTTGGCTCGACCTGCTGTCTCTCAGCGCGAAGAACACGGTGGCGAGGAGACCCAGGGCGCCCACGACCAGCAGGGCGACCATGTTGTTCTCGACGTTCGCCCGGGTGGCGTCGGCCAGCGCCCGGACCGTGGGGCAGTCCAGATCGATCGACGCTCGCTCGGTGAGGAGCGGGCCGGCCGTCTGCTCGCAGGCGCGAACCGCCGTTGTGTAGTCCTCGCCGCGCGTTATGGGAACGATCGCGACCACGGCCGCGAACATGCCGCCGAGGTTGAGGAAGACGTCCTCGACATCGGTCGTCCCCTTCAGAGCGATCATGCACGCGCCGAGGCCGATGAGGGCGCCGACGAAGATCGCCTGCGCAGGGGTGTAGTAGTAGGCACTGACGGACCCGAGGAGCTCGAATCCCTGACGCCAGGTCTGGTAAAAGACCGCTACCCCTAGCCCGACCAGCAGAAGGACCATTGCCG
The DNA here is from genome assembly GCA_050701655.1 of Micromonosporaceae bacterium. GTDB lineage: Bacteria > Actinomycetota > Actinomycetes > Mycobacteriales > Micromonosporaceae > WHSM01. Next base: position 849 of record JBOGDG010000204.1, on the reverse strand, counting down.
TCCGCAGGTAGCGATGGGACTTCACCTCGATCTCGAACATCTCGATGCTCCTCTGTGTCGTCCCAGCCCGCTTGCGCCGCTGTGGCGATCATCGTGGAGCACGGCTACTCGATCAAGGGCATCGCGAAGACTTCGAGGCGCAGTGCGCGCTGCTCGTATTCGGTGAATGTGCGGGAACAGTGCGGAACGTCAGCAGTTCGTTCGGGCTCTGTTAGTTGCCTGGATGCTCCTTCGTGCCGCAACGACCATGGCTGCAGTTCGGGGAAATTCCCCAACGAGACAGCCACAAGGAGGAGCAATGCGGAAGGCAACGGGGATCGTAGGGGTGGCCGCAGGCCCGCTGGCGGTTGGGTTGATCGGCGTTGGCTTGACCGGCGCTTCAGCGGCCGAGAGCCCGACCGAGTGCGTCGCCAACCTGTCGACCGGTCGCATGACGTGCTCGACCGACGTAGTTCAACGCGCCGCCGTCACCGTGAACTCGGTCAGGCTGGCGACGTTGTACACCGAGACCGGCTTCAACGGCAGCGCGCTGACCTACGTCGGCGCTCACGCCTGCTCGCGGGAGTACGACAGGGAGTACCGCGACCCGAGCTTCGACAACCCGTTCTGGAACAACAACTTCGAATCCGTCAAGACGTACACCGACACCCACTGTGACGTGAAGCTGTTCGGCCGGGAGAATTTCGGCGGCGACCACACGACCTGGATCGACCGCAGCTACGACCTGCGCCTGGGCGGCGAGAACTGGCAGAACAGGGCGAGTTCGCTGAAGATCTCCTGACCCGATATCGGGCATGTGCGGCGGCGGGGCCGCTCTACCTGGAGCGGCCCTGCTGGTCGTGATTCGAC
>JBOGDG010000203.1:0-6179 GCA_050701655.1 Micromonosporaceae bacterium | reverse complement strand
CTTCACGTACAGTGCGGTCAAGAGGGCGTCCAAATCTTGCGTCACAACATGATCTTGGACGCCCTCGCTTCATGCCCGATCACTCGGCTCATGACTTCGGAATCACTCGTCTAGTCTTCAGCGTCATGTCTGACGCGTCATTTCTCACCGCCACCCGGGACTCCTATGACGTCACGGCCGTCGAGTACACCGAGATGGTCGGCGCCGAGCTGGATGACAGGCCGCTCGACCGGGCGATGCTGACCGCGTTCGCTGAGCTGGTGCGGGCAAACGGGGCCGGCCCCGTCGCAGACGTCGGCTGCGGGCCGGGTCGGGTCACGATCCTGTTGGACCGCCTTGGGTTGGACGCGTTCGGCATCGACCTGTCGCCCCGGATGGTCGCGCTGGCCCGCCAGACGTATCCCGGGCTGCGGTTCGAGGTGGGCTCGATGCTCGCCCTGGAGCTGTCGGACGCTTCTCTCGGCGGGCTGCTCGCGTACTACTCGATCATCCACATCCCGTGGGAGCGGCGGCCTGAGGTCTTCACCGAATTCCGCCGGGTGCTCGCGCCGGGTGGGGTCCTGATGCTCGTGTTCCAGGTCGGCGATGAGCGACGTCACCGCGACGAGGTCTTCGGCAAGTCGGTCTCCCTTGACTGGTACCGGCAACAACCACAAGAGGTCGCCCAGTTGCTGCGCGACGCCGGCTTTGACATGTGGGTCACGGTCGTGAAGGAGGCCGAGGACACGGAGAAGACTCCGCAGGGCATTGTGATCGCGCGCAAGCCCGCTGTGGCAGCTTGAACCTCACCGGCACACTGCAGGTTGCGCCCAACACCACCTTCTGTGTACGGAGGTTCCCGCATGTCTGAGCAACGCGACCCGGTGGATGAGGTGGACGCCGCGGCGATGCGACGCGCGCTGTCGCAGCTCACGAAGGCGGTGGAGTCACAACATCTGTCGCTGACGTCGGCGTGCCTGGTGACCGCCGGCCTGGTCGTCGGCTTCATCGGCTTCGGGGTGACGTTGGGCGGCGAGACGTTCAAGGCCGCGCCGCTCGGCACGATGGTCCCGTTGGCCGTCCACGTTCTGGTGCTGACGCCGCTCGCAGCGGCGGCGCTCACCGTACGGACGGAGCGGGTGGTGAAGACCGCGCTCGGCGTATGGGGGCCGATAGGGCTGTTGACCGGGTTCGTATCGCTGCACGCGATCCTGGGGGGTGGGGACTGGATGCTCGGGCTGGGCACACTGCACCTGTTTGGGGCCGCGATGTTGGGGGTCGTCGGCCTCTGGGTGCTCCCCGGCCGGCCCGGCGCGGAGTGACGGCAGCTCCAGCCCGACTCGGGCCCGCGAGGCTACGACGGTGACAGATAGATGATCACCCCTATGCTGTCGCGATGGTCGATTCAGGCGTAAGCGCCAGCCACGTCAGCCTCTCGCGATCCTTCACGGTCTCCTCCCTGCCTCTCCTTGCCTTCCTGCTAGTGGCCAGCATGTTGTTCGGCGTTACCGCGACGTGGGTGGTGACTCGGGACCGAGGTGTGGAGCTGGTACGGGGAACCATCACCGGAACGAACGATCGCGTGTCCGTTATCGGGTTCCGCGCTGACGGCCGAGACAATCCTCGCGACGGCGTGTCAGTGCTGAACGGTGGCGAGATCATGCGGCTGCTGGCTGATGTCAGCTGGACGGACACCAGCGGCACGATTCACGACGGCCGTCCCATCGGATGCGTGCCTCCGGGCACCCAGGGTCAACGAGTCGAGCTCGGTCTCGTGGAGTATCACCCGGGTGCCGGCTCCCGTACCAGCAAAGTTGTTGTTTCGGTTCGGTGCCTTGATCACTGAGCGTGGTGTACGTGTTTGACGGTGCCGCTGGGGTCCGCGAGGATCTTCAGGCCGCGTTCTTCGAGCCGGTTTTCGAGTCCTGCGACACCGTCGGCGACGTGGTCGGGTAGGGCGTAGAACTCGTCGAGGATGTCGCGGGCGAGGTCGTCGTCGACGACGGTGGCGTCCCAGTGCACCTCGTCGCTGTCGGTGCTGATGCTGTAGTCGTAGAACGGGCAGCACGCCTTCTCTCGGGCGGCCAGATCGTGTACCCAGGCTTCGATGCCGTCGCCCGCGCGGAACCGGAATCGGATCCCTTCGGCGGTGTGTTCCCGGCCGACGAGGGCCTGGGCGAACAGCCGCCGGTACTCGTTCATCCGTTCCTGGGGCGTGTCGGGGGCGGTGGTCATGTCACAGACGATCGGCTGGTCCATCGGTGCTGCTCCTCGGGGTAGTTGTCCGCGTTGCGTCCGAACACCACTAACCGTAGAGTCTGAAGCTAGGTCCAGAGTCAAGGGATGCGGCGCATGAAAATTGGCCAGGTCGCGGCGGAAGCCGACGTGAGCGTTGACACGGTCCGCTTCTACGAACGGCGCGGCGTGCTCCCCGCACCACAGCGGCGGCCGTCGGGTTACCGGGAGTACACCGAGTCCACAGTGGAGCGGATCCGGATGGCGCGCAGTCTGCAGCACCTTGGGTTCACGCTGGACGAGATCATCGACGCCCTCCACGCCCATGACTCCGGCACCGCGACCTGCGACAGCGAGCTGTGGCGACTGGAAGCCGTACTCGACCGGATCGACGCCAAGATCGCCGACCTGCGCCGGACCCGCCGCACCGTCACCTCGACCATCTCCGAGTGTCGCGCCGGGCGCTGCCGGTTCACACCAGTTTCCAACTCGGCAGACTGACAAGTCGCCGCGGCGTCAGGGGTGCCGTTCGGCCTGTGAACTCGGGTCGGAGCGCTCTGGCGTACCCACATCACGGTCGGGACTCTGACGGCAAAGGGCTCGTCGAGCTGGGTGGGGGTTTCGATGCGGCACAATCTGTTGCGGGTACGGCGCGTTGCCGTACTCCTGCTGGCTCTGGTTCTGGGCGGTCTGACCGTGGCGGTGACACCTCCGGCGCCGGCGGAGGCCGAGCGGCCGTGGGTCTACATCACCTTCGACGATGGGCCGCATTCCAAGTACACCGGCCAGGTCCTGGACATTCTCAGCCAGTACGGTGCCCGCGCGACCTTCTTCCAGCTCGGGCGGAACATCCAGTCGTACCCGTGGCTGACGCGGCGGGCACACCTGCGCGGCAACAGCATCCAGAACCACACCTGGAACCACCCCGACCTGCGGTACGTGTCGTGGGACTCGTTCAAGTGGCAGGTGCAGGCCACCGACCGGTACATCCGCGCCCAGACCGGCTACACGCCGCGGTGCCTGCGACCGCCGTACGGCGGGGTGAACAGCACCGTCTACTCGCGGGCCAGCGCGCTCGGCAAGAAGATCCGGCTGTGGACGGTGGATCCGCGCGACTGGTCGCGCCCGGGCACGTCGGTGATCGCCAGCCGGGTGCTGAACAACGTACGGAGCGGCTCGATCGTGCTGCTGCACGACGGCGGTGGCGATCGCAGCCAGACCGTTGCGGCACTGCCGACGATCCTGAAAACCCTCAAGAGTCGGGGGTACGAGTTCCGCCGCGTCTGGTGCTACTGAGCGGCAGCGTACGCCCGGTGAGGTAGCGCAGCCGGCCCGGATACCGCGTACGGCGACCATCAGGATCCGTCCGGCACGGGACGCGTACCGCCGCCAATCCGCATAGCGTCCGTGTCATGGCGATCCTCGACAGCCCGGTGGTACGGGCGATTCCGGGAATCTGGCGCGACGCGGCGCCGGTGGAGCGAGCGTGTTACCTGGTCAGCGCGGCCCTGTTCGTCTCCGGGCTGGTGCACCTCGGGGTGTACGCGATCGACGGCGGTCCCTGGCAGGGGCCGGTGTCGTGGCGCAAGCCCGTCACCTTCGGGCTCTCGTTCGGGATCACGCTCGCGTCGGTGACGTTCGCCGCCAGCTTCCTGTCACGGCGCGACGCGCTGCGGCGGCTGCTGCTCGGAGTGTTCGCGGTGGCGAGCTGCTTCGAGGTCGGGTTGATCACGTTGCAGGCGTGGTGGGGCGTACCGTCGCACTTCAATCGCGAGACGGCGCTGGACGGCGCGATCGCCACCGCCCTCGCGATCGGGGGTGTCACGTTGATCGTGATCGTGGTGGCGCTGACGGTGCTCACCTGGCGGGGGCAGGGCCGGCTGACACCGGAATTGCTGGCGGTACGTGCCGGCGTCGGCACGCTGCTCGGGGCGCTCGCCGTCGGCGGGGCGATGATCGCGGTCGGTGTGACCACCACGGATCCCCAGGTCGCGTACGCCACCGCCGGGGGATACAAGCCCGCGCACGCGGTGCTGATGCACGCGGTGACCGTACTTCCCGTGCTCGGGTGGCTGACCCGGTTCACGGGCTGGCCGGCGGGCCGGCGTACCACCGCGGTCTGGCTCGCGGTCGGCGGCTACCTGCTGACCGCGGCGGTAGTGGTGGAGCAGACCTTCGCCGGGATCGACACGTACGCCATGGGTGTGCTGCCGACCGCGCTGGCGATCACCGGCCTCGCGCTCCTGGTCGGTACGGGCCTCACGGTCCTCACCGTGGCGTTACGCGGGCGGTGAGTTACGGCAGTAGGACGGTTTTGCCGATGGTGGCGCGGGTTTCCAGAGCGCGGTGCGCGTCGGCGGCGTCCTTGAGCGGGAAGGCGGTGACCGGTGGCACCCAGCGACCGGCGGTGGCCTCCGCGAGCGCGTACGACTCCAGCGGGCGGAGGCCGCCGCGCAGCATCGCCGGGCCGATCGGGACGGTGACGGTCAGGCCGTGGGCGTACAGGTCCATCGCGGTCAACGGAGTCGGTTCGCCGGACGACCAGCCGTACATCGAAAGCCGTCCGGCCAGCCCGAGCAGCTCCAGCGCGGCCTTGCCGACGGCGCCGCCCACCCCGTCGTACGCCAGCGTCAGCTCCCGGTCGCCGAGCGCGGCGCGTACCCGCGCGGGCCAGTCCGGTTGCCGGTAGTCGACGGCGGCGTCGGCGCCGAGAGCGCGTACCCGGTCGGTCTTCGTTGCCCCGCCGGCGACCCCCACGACGTACCCGCCCGCGTGGCGTACCGCCTGCACCAGCAGGCTGCCGATGCCACCCGCGGCGGCGGTCACCAGCACCACGTCGCCGGCGCCGACCGGGGTCGTGGCGAGAATCCCCGCGGTGGTACGCCCGGTGCCGATCATCGCGACCGCCGCCTCGTCGGACACCGAGTCGTCAAGGGCGTGCAGTGCGTCGGCCGGTGCGAGGGCGAGCTCGGCGTACCCGCCGCTGGCCTGACCGAGGTGGGCCACCACCCGGCGGCCGAGCCACGAGTCGTCAACACCGGGTCCGACCAGGTCGACCACGCCGGCGACCTCCCGGCCGGGCGTCATCGGCAGCTCCGGCAGCGGGAACGGGCCACGTTGCACGCCTTGCCGGATCACCGTGTCGATCAGGTGTACGCCGGCCGCGCGTACCGCGATCCGTACCTGTCCGGCGCCGGGCGCCGGGTCGGGCAGCTCGGCGTACACCAGAGTGTTGTGGTCTCCAAACTCGGACTGGCGGATCGCGTGCATGCGGCATCTCCCGGAGGTCGTCAGCGTCTCGGGAACACCTTGCGACTTAAAGTTTCCTTGAAGTCAAGGCCCGCGTTGCGCGCGAAGCGGTCGCGCACGGAGTCGGGGCGGCCTACGGTGCGGACAGGCAGACCACAACGAGGGGGTACGAGTCATGGACCACGTCTACCGGGTCACCGAGATCGTCGGCTCCTCCGCCGAGTCCACCGACGCGGCGATCCGCAACGCGATCACGCGCGCCAACGCGACGCTGCGCCATCTCGACTGGTTCCAGGTGATCGAGACCCGCGGCCACATCGAGAACGGCCAGATCGGCCACTTCCAGGTCACCCTCAAGGTCGGCTTCCGCCTGGAAGACGAAAGCTAAGCCAGCGCTACGAGCGCACCGCGCCCGGCACCACCGCTACGAGGAGACGACCTCGAAGCCGATGCCGGCCTCGCGGAGCCGGGTGATCAGCGCGTCGCCCATCGCCACCGCCGGCGTGAGCTGCCCGGACGTGGTCGGCAGCTCGTCGTACGCCAGGCACAGCGCCGACTCCGACAGCATCTTCGCCGTCTCGTCGTACCCGGGGTCGCCGCCGCTGACCTTGGTGACGACCCGCTGGCCGCCGCCGGTGCCGACGAAGGTGACGGTGAACCAGCTCCTGGCGCGCCGCTCGGGGCTGGGGCCCTCGCCGGGCTGCTTGCGGTTGAGC
>JBOGDG010000202.1:0-6180 GCA_050701655.1 Micromonosporaceae bacterium | reverse complement strand
GCTCGACCCCGGTGATCTCCTTGCCGGTACGGTCGTACACCTTGTTCACCGGCAGCGGGTCGCAGTACCTGCCGTCGGCGGCGATGGTCGCGTACGCGTTGGCCAGCTCGATCGGCGTGGTGTTGGCGACGCCGAGCGTGAACGCGCCCCACTGCTTCGTCCGGTCCGGCTTGCCCGCCAGGTCGATGTCGTTGCCGTGCCAGGTGAGCCCCAGCCGCTCCGCCATCCGGACGGCCTTCTCCGCGCCCACCGTCTCGACCAGCTGGACGAAGTACGTGTTGACCGACCTACCGAAGCCGGACCACATGTTGCGCATGCCCGCCATGCTCTTGTCGGCGTTCTTCGGGCACCACCGGTACTGCCCGTTGACCTGGCAGGACGACTTGTCGGTCTGCCCGCCGGGATACTGCGACTTGTACTGGTGCGGCGACTGGAACGAGGTCGCCAGCGGCATGCCCTCCTCGAGCGCCGCCAGCATGGTGAACATCTTGAACGTCGAACCCGCCTGGTAACCGAGGCCGCCGTCGCCGCCGAACAGCGCGTTGGTGGTGTTCGGGTAGTTGCCCTTCACCTTGCCCTTGTACTGGGCCCGCACCTTCGGGTCGGAGTGGGTGTGGTTGCCCTTGTCGCTGTTGCTGTAGTGCCGGTTGACCGCCATCGCCTTGATCCGGCCGGTGCCGGGCTCGATGAACACCCCGCCGAGGGCGTACTTGTTGTGTACGTTCTTCTTGGTCAGGATGTTCTTCATCGCGGCGCTCTGCAGCTTCGGGTCCAGCGACGTGATGATCTTGTAGCCGCCGCTCTTCAGGTTGGCTTCCCGCTCGGTACGGTTGCCGCCGAACGCCTTCTGCTCATTCCACCAGGTCTTGAAGTAGGCGCAGAAGAAGCCCCAGTCCTTGTGGTTGGGGGGCACCTCGGTGCAGCTGTTCGGCGGTGCCTTGCGCTTCAGCGTCAGCTCGGCCTGCTTCCCCGTGCCGGCGTCGGCGGCGCTGATGTACCCCATGTCGACCATCCGGCTGATCACCCAGTTACGGCGTTCGAGCGTGACGTCGCGGACCTTGGGGTCCTTGGAGGCGGGGTTGTAGACGCTCGGGGCGCGCACCATCGCGGCGAGCATCGCGGCTTCTTCCAGCTTCAGATCCTTGGGGTGTTTGCTGAAGTACGCGTAGCTGGCGGCGTACACCCCGTACGCCTTGTGCCCGAAGTACGCGATGTTGAGGTAGTTCTCCAGGATCTGGTCCTTGGAGAGCCGCTTCTCCAGCGCGATCGCGTACCGGATCTCCTTGATCTTGCGGGACGAGGTGCGGGCGGTGGCCGACTTGCGCTCCGCCGCGGTACGCGCCGAGTACGTCAGCGCCTGGCGGACGTACTGCATGGTCAGGGTGGAGGCGCCCTGCTTGGTCTCGCCGGCGCCGCTGTTGGCGACCAGCGCCCGCAGTACGCCCTTCAGGTCGACCCCGTGGTGGTCGTAGAAGCGGGTGTCCTCGGCTGCCACGATCGCGTCGCGGATCAGCGGCGACATCTCCTTGAGCGCGATGTTCTGCCGGTTCTCCTCGTAGAACCCGGTGATCCGGGTCTTGCCGTCGGCCGCGTACACGTAGCTGGTCTCCGGCGGTGGCAGCACCTCCAGGTCGCTGGGCAGCTCCTGGAAGTTGTCGGCGCCGACTTTGGCCGCGAGGCCGGTGACGGCCAGCGCGGGGAATGCGGCAGCCGCGACCACCAGGCCGGCGAGCAGACCACAGATCACGAGTGATGCGGCGTTATTGACCAGGCTTCTGTCTCGCAAACGAACCACCGGACCAGGGTACGCGACGGTGGCGAGCGGGTCGGCGAGCCCGGCTTGCGCAGCCCGATGAAGTGCGATAACGCCGTACCCGTATCTAAAGCCGTCTTGATTCCGTTTCGTCCAGACAGAGGGCTGGGTAGGCCCAGATCGAGAGGGGAGCTCGCTGACCGGTCCGTCCGGGACGCGGCTGCCCGATCTGTCCAACAAGTACGTTGCAACCAAATTTCTTCCGCAACGTTGCGTAGTTGGGCGACTACAGACAATGATGTACGGGTGAGCACGCAGTACCTGTGCTCGCGCGTGAGGGGGATAAGGGCCGAACGGTCGTTGTCGACCCGGGCAACTGGTTCGTAATCTGCGAGCTGGGGGCTTTTCGAGGTTGGCGCACCGTTCGGGCTGTAGGGGGGACCGAAAAAGGGGGGTCTGTACAGATGGACCTGATCGTGGACTGGGCGAGCCAGGCGGCATGCCGGGACGGTGACCCGGATGCGCTATTCGTCCAAGGGGCGGAGCAGAACGTCGCCAAGCGCGTCTGCCGTAGCTGCCCCGTGCGGATCGAATGCCTGGCCGACGCATTGGACAACCGGATCGAGTTCGGCGTCTGGGGCGGGATGACCGAACGAGAACGGCGGGCGCTGTTGCGCCGACACCCCGCCGTACCGAGCTGGCGCTTGCTCTTCGAGGCCGCGCTGGAGTCCAAGCAGCATCCGGCCACGCTCGCGAAAGCCGGTTGAGAGTTCTCCGACGTCGCCGCCCGGGGCCTGGCGCTCCGGGCGGTTCTTATCCGGTCAGCGAGCCGCCGATGTCGCGCAGCCCGTCCAGATCGTGTACGTCTTCCGCCTGCGCCGGCACCTCGGTCACCGGCACCCACGGGTGGGCGCGCCGGAACCGCTCGGCGATCCGCGTTTCGCGCGCCACCTGGCGTACCAGATCAGCATGTAGTAGCAGCACCTCTGACGTGAGTACGGCGCCGGCGGTCGCTTTGGTGCCCTCGGCTGGCGCGAGCTCTTCCGCGGCTGCCACCGCGCGCTCCGCCGACAGCTGGGGTACGGCGAGCCCGTGCACCCGGTTGAGCACCAGCCCGGCGAGCGGCATCTTCTCCTCGGAGAGCCGCCCCGCGAAGTAGCCGGCCTCCCGGATCGCGTCTGGCTCCGGGGTCGCCACCACCAGGAACGCGGTCTGCTTCGCCTGCAGCACCTGATAGGTACGCGCCGCCCGGTCGGCGAACCCGCCGAACGTGGAATCCAGCGACGCCACGAACGTCGACAGATCGCTGAGCAGCTGCCCACCGAGGATCTTCTGCATGGCGCGACCGAAGAGGTTCAGTGAGGAGCCGAGCATCCGCAGCACGCTCAGTCCGCCGGCGCGCGCCGGGGCGAGCAGGATCCGCAGCATCCGGCTGTCGAGGAAGGTCGCCAGCCGTTTCGGGGCGTCGAGGAAGTCCAGCGCGGAACGCGACGGCGGGGTGTCGACGATGATCAGATCCCAGCCGCCGTCCGCCGGATCGACGGCTGAGAGCTGGGAGAGCTTCTCCATCGCCATGTACTCCTGCGTACCGGCGAAAGTGCTGCTCATCGCCTGGTAGAAGGGGTTGGCGAAGATCTCCTCGGCCTTCTGGCGGGTGGTGTGCGAGAGCACTACCTCGTCGAAGGTGCGCTTCATGTCGAGCATCATGGCGTGCAGCTCGCCGCCGTTCTCCGGCTTGGTGTCGGGCACCGGACGCGGCGTGTTGTCCAGCTCGGTCAGCCCCATCGACTGCGCCAGCCGGCGCGCCGGGTCGATGGTGAGCACGACCGTACGCCGCCCGTGGTGCTCGGCCGCCCGCAGCGCCAGCGCCGCCGCCGCGGTGGTCTTCCCGACCCCGCCCGAGCCGCAGCACACGATGATCCGGATCCCCCGGTCGGAGAGGATCGCATCCAGGTCGAGCCGCTGCTGCGCCACGTTCGCGAGCTTAACCGTGGGGTGTCAGTGGCCGTGTACGCCCTGGGCGCCCAGCGCGTCCGCGAGCGTGAACAGGCCGGAGAGGTCCACGCCGTCGGTGAGGAAGGGGAGTTGGAGGATCGGGCGGGCGGTGGTGTGCAGCTCCTCCCGGAGGCGGGCCTCCTGGTGGAGCCGCGCCTGGTGGTCCTTCGCCTCGGTGGCCAGCCCGGCGAGGGTGGCGTGGTCGGTCGGCAGGCCGGCGGCCGACAGCCCGCGCTTGAGCGCCGCCTGGGTGACCCTGGCGTCGGCGAGCAGCGGCGCTCGGGTCATGTTCACGATCACCGCACCGACGCTGAGCCGCAGCCGGTGCAGCTCGGCGATTGCGTCGACCGTCTCCTGCACCGGCATGTCCTCCAGCAGCGTCACCACGTGCACCGCGGTCATCGGGGAACGCAGCAGCGCCGCCACGCCCTCGCTCTGCGACTTGATCGGGCCGACTTTCGTCAGCCCGGCCACCTCGGCGGTCACGTTGAGGAACCGGCCGATCCGCCCGGTGGGTGGCGCGTCGAGCACCACCGCGTGGTACGCCCGCCGCCCCTTCTCCACCCGGGTGGTCGCCTCCTTGACCTTGCCGGTGAGCAGCACATCCCGTACGCCGGGGGCGATCGTGGTCGCGAAGTCGATGGCGCCGAGCCGCTTCAGCATCCGGCCGGCGCGGCCCAACCGGTAGAACATCTCGAGGTACTCCAGCAGCGCTTCCTCGGCGTCGACCGCGAGCGCGTACACCTCGCCGCCCTGCGGAGCGTCGGCGATCTTGCGGTCCCCGTACGGTAGGGGCGGTACGTCGAACAGCTGCGCGATGCCCTGCCGGCCCTCCACCTCGACCAGCAGGGTGCGCTGACCGTTGGCCGCCAGCGCCAGCGACAGCGCGGCCGCGACGGTGGTCTTGCCGGTGCCGCCCTTGCCGGTCACGATGTGCAGCCGCGCGTCTCGCCAGCCCACCGGGGACCCGGTGTTGGGGTAGGCCCGATCGGGGTTGGCCCGGTTGGAGTTGGCCTGGTTGGGGTTGGTCACGTCGGGCTCGTCACGTTGGGCTCGTCACGTTGGGCTCGTCACTGCATCTCGGTGTCGCAGACCTTCCAGCCTGCCTCGTACACCAGGTCGAAGCTCGCCGGCTTCTGCTCGGTCTTGTCGCCCACGATGACCTTGAGCGTCGCCTTCACCTTCGCCGCGGAGTCGTCCTTGGACGCCTCGGTCGGCTTCGACCAGGTGACCTTCATGGTGAGCTTGGCGTCCTTCGCGTCCTGCTCCGCCTTCTTCACCCGCTTGATCGCGTCGTCGACCTCCGTACGGTCGGCCTCCCGCTTGCAGGTGTACCGGATCATCTCCTCGGGGTCCTTCAGGATGAACATGGCGTTCAGCCAGCGGTCCACCACCTTCGCCGGATCCGAGAACACCGGGTCGACACTCGGGCTCGTGGTACCGGCGGGCCCGTCGGAGCGGTCGCCGAGCACCAGGGCCGCGACGACGCCGAGCGCCAGCATCGACACGATCAGGACCCCGACGATGCCTAACCACAACGCTCGTCCGCGCCGGGGTGGGGGAGCCTCCGGCCCGCGGTAACTGGGCCCGGTCGGTGGGCCGTAGTTGTGGCTGGCGTAGTTGTGGCTGGCGTACTCGGGCCTGGCGTGATCGGGCCTGGCGTAGTTCGGTGCGGTGAACTCGGCCGTGGCGTCTTCGGGTTCGGGGTAGTTCGGCCTGGCGTGGCCGGGCCTGGCGTGGCCGGGGCGGGCGTGATCGGGGCTGGCGTAGCTGGGGCCGGTCGGTGGGCCGTAGCCGGGGGTGTCCGGCCGGCCGTGGCGGGGACTGGGTGGTGGGTTGTAGTGGGGGTTGGGTGGTGGGTCGTTGTAGCCGCCGCGGTACGGGTCGCTGTAGCCGCCGCCGCGCCCGGTGCCCGGCTGCCGGTACGGGTCGCCCCCGTATCGTGGCTCGCCGTACGGGTCGGAGCCGTACGGCGGCTGGCCGGGATAGTCGGGCGGTTGCGTCATCGAAGGTCTCCCGCGGGGGCGACCGGCCTCACCCGGACCGGTCCGCTACTCCGGAGCGTAGCGGGCAGCAGAACCGCGGTGGTCGATGCCAGGCGACAAGCCGGCCATACCCCACAATCAGCAGATGCGTTGGGTGACATCGAGATGCCACCGAACGCATCTGTGTGTGCTCGCTGCGCCGCCCCAGGGCTGCACTGCCCCAGGGCTGCGCTGGTCCGGGGCCGCGCTGGTCCGGAGCTGAGCGGTCAGCCTCCGAGGCCGGAGAAGCCGCAGATCTTCCAGCCGTCTTCCTGGATCAGCTCGAACGTGATCGTCGCGCTGTGGTCCTTCGTCTGACCCTGGTACGTGATCTTCAGGTCGACGTCGACGTCCACCTCGGCCTTGCTGCCGTCGTTGGACTTCTCCACCGGCGTACCCCAGCTGATA
>JBOGDG010000201.1:0-6210 GCA_050701655.1 Micromonosporaceae bacterium | reverse complement strand
TCGATGGCCGGCACCTGGGCGGCGCGGGCGCAGTAGAACCCTCCGGAACGGGGATACAGCAGCGCGGGATCGGTCGGGCGCAGCGCCGCGGCGACGGCGGCCGCCGCCTCGTGACCGGCGGAGCTGACCGCGTGGTAGCCCTCGTTCCAGGAGCGCAGCCAGTAGCCCGCGAGGTCGAGCTGCCGGCTGGTCAGCATCGCGTCGTACCACTCGAGGAGCTGGTCACCGCTCAGCTCCGGTTCGGTGTCTGCCTCTGGCGCAGCATCTGCCTCGGGTGCGGTCCCCAGGGCCACGACCGCTTCGCGAAGACTCCTGTCAAGATCCCATGCGGAGGTCACCGGAACAGGATCGCTGATCCGTCCCGTCCTGTCTTCCCCAGAAACGTCACGTGGCCCGGCGCGAGCGGGCCGGTGGGCGGATAGCTCGGTGTCAGCCCGGCAGCAGCGACAGCCGCACCTGCCGCGTCGGGTTGTCACCGTTGGTGTCCACCAGGCACACCGACTGCCAGGTGCCGAGCGCCAACCGACCGTCGATCACCGGCAGGGTGGCGTACGGGGCGACAAACGCCGGCAGTACGTGGTCGCGACCGTGTCCGGGGCTGCCGTGCCGGTGCCGCCACCGGTCGTCGCCGGGCAGTACGTCATCCAGCGCGGTCAACAGGTCCTCGTCGCTGCCGGCACCGGTCTCGATGATGGCGACCCCAGCGGTGGCGTGCGGTACGAACACGTGCAGCAGCCCGCTGGACACGCCCTTGCCGTGCAGAAACCGCTCCACGTCGCCGGTGATGTCCACGACGGTGGCCGCCGGCCCGGTCCGTACGGTGATCACGTCGGTATCCATGTCCCGAGCCTGCCAGGCGCGTACCCACGAAAGGGTCTTGCGGATCAGGTGGTGACTCAGCCCGTGCCAGGTACTGGGCGGTAACCGCGTCCGAGGTGACGCCGCCAACGCGAAGCAGGCAGGATGGAGTCGTAACGCCCCTGCACGACGAGGTGAAGGACCGCACCAGTGGCTACCGAACGCAAGCGTCCCGTCATCAGCGACGGGCTGCCCAGCCAGATACCGGACATCGATCCCGAGGAAACCTCCGAGTGGATCGATTCCCTCGACGGCGTGATCGAGGGTCGGGGCCGGCAACGCGCGCGTTATCTGATGCTGCGGTTGCTGGAGCGGGCCCGCGAGCACCAGGTCGGCGTGCCGGCGCTGCGCAGCACCGACTACATCAACACCATCCCGCCGGAGCAGGAGCCGTGGTTCCCCGGCGACGAGTACCTGGAGCGCCGGATCCGGGCGTACATCCGGTGGAACGCGGCGATGATGGTGCACCGGGCGCAGCGGCCCGGCGTCGAGGTGGGCGGCCACATCTCCACCTACGCCTCCGCCGCCAGCCTGTACGAGGTCGGCTTCAACCACTTCTTCCGGGGCCATGACCACGCCGGCGGCGGCGACCAGATCTACTTCCAGGGCCACGCCTCCCCCGGCGTGTACGCCCGCGCGCATCTCGAAGGCCGGCTCACCGACCAGCAGCTCGACGGGTTCCGGCAGGAGCTGACGCACCCGGGCGGCGGGCTGCCGTCGTACCCCCACCCGCGGTTGATGCCGGACTTCTGGGAGTTCCCGACGGTGTCGATGGGGCTGGGTCCGCTGAACGCGATCTTCCAGGCCCGGTTCAACCGGTACCTGCACCACCGCGGCATCAAGGACACCTCTGACCAGCGGGTATGGGCGTTCCTGGGCGACGGCGAGATGGACGAGCCGGAGTCGCTCGGCGCGATCGGGGTGGCCGCCCGCGAGGAGCTCGACAACCTCACCTTCGTGATCAACTGCAACCTGCAGCGGCTCGACGGCCCGGTACGCGGCAACGGCAAGATCATCCAGGAGCTGGAGAGCATCTTCCGGGGCGCCGGCTGGAACGTGATCAAGGTGGTCTGGGGACGCGAGTGGGACCCGCTGCTCGCCGCCGACACCGACGGCGCGCTGGTCAACCTGATGAACACCACCCCCGACGGCGACTACCAGACGTACAAGGCGGAGTCCGGGGGGTTCGTACGGGAGCACTTCTTCGGGCGCGACCCGCGTACCCGGAAGATGGTCAGCCACCTGGGCGACGACGAGATCTGGAATCTCAAGCGCGGCGGCCACGACTACCGCAAGCTGTACGCCGCGTACAAGGCCGCGACCGAGCACACCGGCCAGCCCACCGTGATCCTGGCGAAGACGATCAAGGGCTGGACGCTGGGCAGCCACTTCGAGGCACGCAACGCCACGCACCAGATGAAGAAGCTGAAGACCGACGACCTCAAGCAGTTCCGGGACCGGCTCTACCTGGACATCCCCGACGACGCGCTGGACCCGATCCTGCCCCCGTACGTGCAGCCGAAGCCCGAGGAGTTCGAGTACCTCATCGAGCAGCGGCGCCAGCTCGGCGGCCCGGTACCGTTGCGCAACCGCAAGGTGATCCCGCTCGCGCTGCCGGCGCGGGACGCGTACGCGGATCTCAAACGCGGTTCCGGCAAGCAGAAGGTCGCCACCACGATGGCGTTCGTGCGGCTGATCAAGGACCTGATGAAGGACAAGGAGACCGGCAAGCGCTGGGTGCCGATCATCCCCGACGAGGCCCGAACGTTCGGCATGGACTCGCTGTTCCCCACCGCCAAGATCTACTCCCCGCACGGGCAGAACTACCTCGCGGTGGACCGGCAGCTGTTCCTGTCGTACAAGGAGGCGACCAAGGGGCAGATCCTGCACGAGGGGATCGACGAGGCCGGCTCGGTCGCGTCGTTCACCGCGGCCGGGACGAGTTACGCCACCCACGGTGAGCCGATGATCCCGCTCTACATCTTCTACTCGATGTTCGGGTTCCAGCGCACCGGCGACGGGTTCTGGGCGGCGGCCGACCAGATGGCGCGCGGCTTCGTGCTGGGGGCCACGGCGGGGCGTACCACCCTGAACGGGGAGGGCCTGCAACACCAGGACGGCCACTCGCTGCTGCTGGCGGCGACCAACCCGGCGGTGGTGGCGTACGACGCCGCGTGGGCGTACGAGCTGGCGTACCTGGTCGAGGACGGGCTGCGCCGGATGTACGGCGACAGCCCCGAGAACATCTTCTACTACCTGACCATCTACAACGAGCCGATCGCGCAGCCCGCCGAGCCGGAGAACCTCGACGTCGAGGGGCTGCTGCGCGGCATCTACCGGTACGCCCGCGCCGAGGACCGGTTCGGCGCGGTCGCCGACACCGCCCCCCGGGCGCAGCTGCTCTCCTCGGGCACCGGGATGCAGTGGGTGTTGCGGGCACAGGAGCTGCTCGCCGAGGACTGGGGGGTGGCCGCCGACGTCTGGTCGGTCACCTCGTGGACGGAGCTGCGGCGCGACGCCGTACAGGCCGAGGAGTACAACCTGCTCAACCCCGAGGCGGAGCCGCGGATCCCGTACGTGACCCACAAGCTGGCCGGCGCTCCCGGGCCGGTGGTGGCCTCCAGCGACTGGATGCGCGCCGTACCGGACCTGATCTCCCGCTGGGTGCCCAGTGACTACACCTCCCTGGGTACGGACGGCTTCGGCTGCTCGGACACCCGGGGGGCGCTGCGCCGGCACTTCCGGGTGGACGCGGAGTCGATCGTGGTGGCGGCGCTACGCGAGCTGGCGCGGCGCGGCGAGGTACCGGGCGAGCTGGCCGTACAGGCGGCGAAGAAGTACGCCCTGGAGGATGTCACCGCCGCCGCGCCCGGCGAGACCGGAGGCGATTCGTGAAGGGGACCTGGATCCAGGGTGGGATCTGCTCTTCGAGGTCGTCAGCGAACGGTGGTACGCCCTCGATCAACAGGTAGCCTTGTGCCGTGAGCAGGCCACGCTTCGAGATAGCACGCGTCAAGCTGCGCCACTATCGCAGCATCAAGGCTTGCGACGTGTCGCTAGGACCGCTCACTCTGTTGGTCGGACCGAACGGCGCTGGCAAGAGCAACTTCCTCGATGCCCTCCGACTCACGGCACAGTCACTGACGGAGAACCTAGACAACGCGCTTCGCGAGCGCGGCGGTGCGGGGGAGGTCCGGCGCCGGTCGCGCGGTCATCCCACCCACTTCGGGATCGATGTGCGGTTTAGCAGCAACGGGACCAGCGGGCGTTACGCATTTCAGGTCGCAGCCGAGCGCGGAGGGGACTTCCGAATCTCGCACGAAGAGTGTCGGGTGAGTTCCTCAGAATTCGGCGAGATGGATCATTATTTCGTTGTTCGCAACGGTGCGCTTATCGAACACACTGAGCCGGTCATGCCACCCGTCCCGGAAGACAGGCTGCTGCTCGTCACCGCCGCTGGCATCCCTGCGTTCCGCCCCGTGTTCGATGGCCTGTCGAGCTCGAATGTGTACAACCTCAATCCCGACGCGATGCGTCATTTGCAGAAGCCAGAGTCTTCCGATCTTCTGCGACGTGACGGCTCGAATATCGCAAGCGTGCTAGAGCGGCTACGCCGTGAACAACCGGACGTCAAGGCCCGCATCGAGGAGTACTTGAGCCGGGTCGTAGAAGGCGTCGTTGGTGTTGATCGAAAGGGTCTTGGAGCCTGGGAAACTGTCGAGTTCCGTCAGCGTGTGGCAGGCGATAAGGCTCCATGGACGTTCCAGGCCACGTCCATGAGCGATGGCACGCTGCGGGCGCTCGGCGTACTCGCCTCCCTTTTTGCCGGTAGCGAGACGGTTGACAGTCCGGTCGGCATTGAAGAGCCGGAAGCGGCGCTGCATCCCGCAGCTGCAGGGCTTCTCCTGGACGTGCTACGCGACGCCAGTGCGACGCGTCAGGTGCTCGTCACCACACACAGCCCGGACCTTCTGGATTCGCCCACCATCACTGAGGATGAATTGTTAGCTGTCAAGGCCCGTGACGGCGTGACGGAAATCGGTAGGGTGGATCGTGCTGGGCAACTGGCGCTCCGAGAGAGCCTCTACACTCCGGGCGAACTGCTGAGAGTGAACCAACTCGCCCCGTCAGGGACCTCCGACGAGCAGATGGAGCTGTTCGCGTGAGCAACCGACCTGTCGTCGCCTCAATCGTGGAGGGGCACGGCGAGGTACAGGCGCTCCCTCTGCTGATCCGCCGTATCGCTGGAGAGCTATTTCATATCTTCGATGTCGAAGTGCCCACACCGCACCGAGTGCCTCGGTCACAGATGTTGGCCGGCGAGGCGTTGATACCAGCAGTAAGAATCCAAGGTGCTCGAATCCATGGCCGGGGCGGGGTCCTTATTCTCACCGACGCGGACGACGACTGCGCTGTTGAGGTCGCGGGCAAACTCGCCGACAACGCCAAGCAGGCGTCGAGGTGCCACTGCGAGGTCACAGTTGCAGTACGGGAGTTCGAGGCGTGGTTTCTCGCCTCGGCGGAGTCGTTGCAGCATCACCGCTCGTTCCGTCACGACGCCCGGTACCTCGGTGATCCTGAACGGCCACGAGACGCAAAGGGCGCGTTGCAGAACCTCATGCACGAGCCGTACCGCGAAAATCTCCACCAACCCTCCTTCGCGAGCTTGATGGACCTCGCCTTGGCTCAACGGTCTCGGTCTTTCGCGCACCTCGTCCGTTGCGTAGACCGGCTGCTCGCACACAACATGGAGCAGCCGTGAATTGCCGTATGAGCCAATGGCACGAGCAAGGGTCGTTGGCTTTCAAGCGCGGAGAGCACTGTGGCTGAGCCGCTCGCCGCGACGGTACGCAACGTCGAACGCGCCGCCGGTGCGCTCGCCACCGCGAGCGTGTCCCGGATGGACGAGACGCTGCCCTGGTTCCGGGAGCTGCCCGCCGACCAGCGGTCCTGGGTGATGCTGGTGGCGCAGGCCGGGGTGCGCTCGTTCGTGGAGTGGATCCGCAACCACGCCCAGCCGGCCGAGGTCTCCGACGAGGTGTTCGACTCCGCGCCGCGCGAGCTGGCCCGCTCGATCACGCTGCAGCACACGGTGCAGATGGTCAAGGTGACCATCGACGTGGTCGAGGAGCAGGTGCCCCGGCTGGCGGCGCCCGGCGAGGAGGCGATGCTGCGGGAGGCGGTGCTGCGGTTCTCCCGGGAGATCGCGTTCGCCGCCGCCCGGGTGTACGCCCGCGCCGCCGAGACCCGGGGTGCCTGGGACGCCCGGCTGCAGGCGCTGCTGGTGGACGCGCTGCTGCGCGGCGACACCGGCGACGTACTGGCCAGCCGGGCGGCGGCGCTGGGCTGGAT
>JBOGDG010000200.1:0-6238 GCA_050701655.1 Micromonosporaceae bacterium | reverse complement strand
ATCGAGGTGAGGTTGGTCAGCCGCTGCATCCGTACGGCGGTGCGCAGGAACGCCACCAGCCGGGCCCGTACCGTCGCCGCCTCCTCGAACCGCTGCGCCGCCGCCAGCCGGCCGATCCGCTCCAGCAGCCGGTCGAGCAGGGTCGCCGGGTCACCGGCGGCGGCTTCCCGGAACACCTCGGCGTACGCGTCGTAGTCGGCGACCGAGATCCGGTGCTCGCACGGCGCCGGGCAGCGCCCCATCTCGGCCAGCGCACAGGCCGGCGTGGTCTTGCGCAGGCTCAGCCGGGGCGAGCACTGCCGCAGCGGCACCGCGTCGTGTGCCGCCGCCATCGCCAGCTCCGCGGTGCGCCGCGAGCCGAACGGCCCCAGGTAGTCGGCGCCGTCGTCGCGCAGCTGCGTCACCAGCGACAGCCGGGGGTACGCCTCCCGCGTCAGCTTCAGCCAGGTGATCCGCTCGGGGAATTTCGAGCGCCGGTTGTACGGCGGCTTGTGCGCCGCGATCAGCCGCAACTCGCGTACCTCCGCCTCCAGGGAGTGGGCACACTCGATCGCCTCCACCCGCTCGGCGGCGTTGAGCATCTCGGAGATCCGGGCGCGGGTCTCCGAGGCGGTGAAATAGCTGCGCACCCGGGTCGCCAGGTTGTTGCTGGTGCCGACGTAGAGCGCGCGGCCGCGGGCGTCGCGGAACACGTACACCCCGGGAACCGCCGGTACGCCCTCGGCCAGAAACCGCTTGCGGCGCTGTGCCGGGCTGACCGCCCGGGAGAACTCCACCAGATCGGGGAGGGTGTGCACCTGCTGGTTGCCGACCCGCCCGATCAGCGCGTGCAGCACCTCGGCGGTGGCGCGGGCGTCGGCGAGCGCCCGGTGCACCGGCTCGTGAACGGTGCGGAAATACCTCGCCAGCGTGGACAGCCTGTTGTTGGGCACCTCGTCGCGGATCAGCACCCGGCGGGCCAGCGCGACGGTGTCGACCACCCGGAATCCGGGCCACGGGTAGTCGAGCCCGGCGCAGGCCGCCTTCAGGAAGCTGACGTCGTACGGCGCGTTGTGGGCGACCAGCACGGTGCCGCGGGCGAACTCCAGGAAGCTCGGCAGCACCTGCTCGATCCGGGGTGCGGCCACCACCATCGCGTCGGTGATGCCGGTGAGCACCGCGATGAACGGGGGGATCCCGGTGCCCGGGTTGACCAGCGTCTCGAACTCGCCGAGGGTTTCGCCGCCGCGTACCTTCACCGCGCCGATCTCGGTGATGCCGGCGCCCTCCACCGCGCCGCCGGTGGTCTCCAGGTCGACCACCACGAAGGTGGTCTCACGCAGCGGCTCGCCCAGCTCCTCGAAGGTTCCTTGGACGTAGGGCTGGGACACACCGCGACGGTAAGCGCGCGGTCTGACATTTCAGCCCGCGCCCCGCCGAGCCCGCTCTCACGTGTTCACCGTGAGAGCATCGCCGGGTGACGAGCGCCGGCGCACTCATCCTCTGGGACATCGACCGCACCCTGGTGGACATCGGCCAGGTCAGCCGCGGCATCTACGCGAAGGCGTTTCTCAACGTCACCAAGCAACCACTCCAGAAGCTGGCCGACATGACCGGCCGTACCGAGAAGGCCATACTCCTCGACACGCTCGCCTTGCATGGCGTTCCCCACCCCGAGTCCAGGTTCGACGAGTTCTATGCCGCACTCGCCGAGGCTGCGGACGCGCTACGCGACGAGATGCACCGGCGGGGCAACCGACTGCCCGGCAGCCGCGAGGCGATCGCGGCCCTGGTACGCGGCGGCGTCGTGCAGACCGTGGTTACCGGGAACATCGAGGCGATTGCCATCACGAAGCTGGAGGTGTCTGGCCTGACCGAGCACATCGACTTCGAGGTAGCCGGCTACGGATCCGACGACAGCACGCGGACGACTCTGGTCCGCCTCGCACGACAACGAGCTGAGCGTAAGTACGGCCGCAGATTCGCACCCGATCGGATCGTCGTCGTCGGCGACACCCCGCTCGACATGCAGGCGGCCCACGCGGTCGGTGTGCGTGCCGTCGGTGTGGCAACTGGTAGCAGCACGGTCGCAGATCTGACCGCCGCGCACGCTGACGCGGTGGTGCCCGACCTGACCGACGCAGCGGGAGTCATCGCCGCCGTGTTCAACCAGGCCCTTCGCGGGTAGTCATACCTCGGCGTGTCGCGACGGTCGCTGCGAACCGCTGCTGGAACTCCCGCACTGCTGCGTTCGCACCGTACGGCCGCAGGGCGGCGCTGACCTCCGTGAGACGCTCGAACACCCGGGCCGATCCGACCGAATTGGCGAGCGTCAGCCCTTCAGTGGCAACGTGGCAGGCGTGGTCGACCTCACCGTCAAGCAGATGGCACTTGGCGAGCCGTGCGATGTAGTGGAGATGGTCTCGTACCCGGTGCGGCGCCTCGGTCCTGAGGAGACTGATGGCACGGATCAACGCAGCAGAGGCTTCAGCGCTCATGCCCAAGTCGAGATAGCAGGCACCCTCCTGGGCCGCGACCTCGACGTCGTCGACGTAGGAGAGCCAGGACGGCTCGTCCCGCTTCCCTGACTCCGTGAACGACGCGTGTCCGTCCGCCACGCGCTCGAACGCGGCCGGAGCGCTGGTTGACACCATTCGGAGGCGGCCCGACTTGGTGGGCCGAAGTGTCGTGGTGACGTCCGTTTTTGCCCGGTCTGGAACGACGCTTTGGCCCACCAAGTGCGCTGCGGCGGACGATGTCGCGGGTCGGCGCCTCAGCGTGGGTCAGCTGTAGAGCGCGTCGAGCTTGTCGCGGTACTTGTCCTCGACCACCTTGCGCTTGACCTTCAGCGACGGCGTCATCTCGCCGCCCTCCACCGACAGGTCCTGCTCCAGGATCACGAACTTCTTGATCGTCTCCCAGCGGTTGAGCTGGCTGTTCAGCTCCTCGACGTAGCCGGCGACCAGCTCGCGGGCCTGTGGCGAGGTCACGATCTCGGCGTACGACCTGCCCTCCAGCCCGTGCTGCTCGGCCCACGGCACGATCGCGTCGGGGTCCAGTGTCACCAGGGCGCTGCAGAAGTTGCGCTCGTTGCCGTGCACCATGAACTGGCTGGCGTACGGGCAGATGTTCTTGAACTGGCCCTCGATCAGCGACGGCGCGACGTACTTGCCGCCGGAGGTCTTGAACAGGTCCTTCTTGCGGTCGGTGATGCGCAGGAAGCCGTCGCTGTCGAGCTCTCCGATGTCGCCGGTGTGCAGCCAGCCTTCCTCGCTGAGCGCCTCCCGGGTCTGGTCGGGCAGCCCGTGGTAGCCCTCCATCACCTGGGGACCCTTGATCAGCACCTCGCCGTCGGAGGCGATCTTCACCTCGGTGCCCGGGAACGGCGGCCCCACGGTGCCCAGCTTGTACGCGTCCGGGTGGTTCAGGCACGCGCCGGCGCAGTTCTCGGTGAGGCCGTACCCCTCCAGGATCAGGATCCCGGCGGCGTGGAACCACTCGGCCAGGTCCTTGTTGAGCGCGGCGGAGCCGGAGATGAAGAACCGCACCCGGCCGCCGAAGCGCTCCCGGATCTTGCTGAACACCAGCGTGTCGGCGAGCTTGTGCTGGAATCCGAGCAGCGCCGGTACGTCCTTGCCGGCGCGCCGCAGCCGGGACACCTCGATCCCGACCTTGAACGCCCAGCCGAAGATCTTCGCCTTCAGCCCGCCCTCGCCCTCGGCCATCGTGGTGACCCGGGCGTGCGCCTTCTCGAAGATCCGCGGCGCGGCGCCCATGAACGTCGGCTTGATCACCGCGAGGTTGTCCACGATCTTCGGCACCCGGCCGTCGACCGCGGTGGCGAAGCCGATCTGCAGCTGCACGATCAGCAGCACGGTGCCGAACACGTGCGACATCGGCAGCCACAGGAACTGCAGGTCGTCGGTGGACAGCACCTGCATCACGTCGATCGCGGCGCCCTCGTACGTCATCGCGGAGTGGGTGATCCGTACGCCCTTGGGTCGCCCGGTGGTGCCGGAGGTGTAGATCAGCGTGGCGAGGTGCTCCGGGCGGGTGTCGGCGACCCGTTCGGTGATCACGTCGGGGGTCTCGGCGAGCTGGTCGGCGCCGAGCTTCTCCAGGTCGTCGAGCGAGATCACCCAGTCCCCGTCGGGGGTGCCGTCGAAGGTGACCACCTTCGTCACGGCGGGCAGGTCGGCGCGGTGTTCGCGCAGCTTGGCGATCTGGTCGTCGTCCTCGGCGAAGATCACCCGGCTCTCCGAGTCGCTCACGATGTACGCCACGTCCGCGGCCATCGTGGTCGGGTAGACCGTGGTGGTGGCCGCGCCGGCACAGACGATCGCGACGTCGGCGAGGATCCACTCGTACCGGGTGGTGGCGGCGATCGCGACCCGCTGCTCGGGGGCGACGCCGAGCGCGACCAGCCCGGCGGCGATCCGCTGCACCCGGTCGCCGGTCTGTGCCCAGGTAACCGATTCCCAGCGCTCGCCCACTGGATACCGGTACGCCTCCAGGTCGGGGCTCTTCCGTACCCGGTCGAGGAACAGCGCGCCGACGCTGGGCGCCCGGTTGTCGAGCACGGACAGGTCGCCGGTGGGAACTGCGACTGGCATGGTTGGCCCCCTCGGTGGGCGGTGTCGACCCCGACACCCTGAGTCTGCTGCACGCCGATCGTCCGGCGCTGGAGATCTGCTCAGTGAAACCTAGGCCAGGACCCCTACTGTTGGGTAGGGGTGGATGGTCAGACTTGCGCCGGCTCGTGTCTGCAGCAGCTGGCGGCGGGCCGGCTAACGTACCGGACGGAGGTGATCTTCACCGTGGTTGATCCGAGCCATACCGGGCCCGATGACGCACGAGGTGACGCCGGGCCGGGCCAGGTCGCCGGGCGGGATGACGACGTGGTGGCGCGGTTCGTGGAACGGTTCGCCGCGACGCTCGCCGACGCCGGGTTCCCACGGATGCCGGCGCGCGCGTTCGTGACCCTGTTGACCACCGACTCCGGCCACCTCACCGCCGCCGAGCTGGCCGAGAAGCTTCAGGTCAGCCCCGCCGCGGTCTCCGGCGCGGTGCGCTACCTGGTGCAGGTCGAGCTGGCCAGTCGCAGCCGCGAGCCGGGCTCCCGCCGCGATCACTTCGTGGTGCACGACGACGTCTGGTACGAGGCGAACGTGAACAAGGGACCGCTGTACCGCCGCTGGTCGGAGCTGCTGCGCGACGGCGCCGAGGCGCTCGGCGAGGACACCCCGGCGGGTGCCCGGATCAGCCGTTCCCGGGCGTTCTTCGACTTCCTGCAGGACGAGATGCCGGCGCTGCTGAAGCGTTGGCGGGAGTACCAGGCCGACCGGCTGGGCGAGCCGGGCTAGGTACCGCGCCGAGCCGGGATGGGTACGGCGCCGAGCCGGGATGGGTACGGCGCCGAGCCGGGATGGGTACGGCCCGGGAGCGGCGCCCCCGAGCCGTACCCGCCGGATCAGTTGGCGTGCTTCTCGATCAACTTGCTCAGCGCGGGCACGGCGGCGGTGACGTGCTCCTTGGCGTGCGGGCGCAGCTTCTGGTACGCCTTCTTCAGCGTCGGCCGGCCGGTGTTCGCGGCGCGGTCGTCGGTCACCCCGAGCAGGGCTTCGGAGATCGCGTCCGCCCGCGCGGCGAAGTACTCGGGCAGCGATCCGGATCCCTGGGCCTGGAACTCGGCGTAGAACGGCTCCAGCTTCGGTACGAAGTCCGTCAGCAGGCTGTTGCTGGCGTGCTTGACCATGTCAGGGCGTACCGCCTTGACGATCTTGTAGCTGGTCTTGACGAGCAGTCCTGAGGCACCGTCCTTCGCCGCCACCTCGGTGTCGATCAGCTGCTGACAGTCTTCGACTACCGCGGGCCGCTTCTCCGGGGCGAGGAGGATGTCCTGAAGGGTGCGTGTCACCTGGGGGGTCGCCTCTCTGTGGGGGTGGGAGCCGCGCGTGTCTCACACGGCGGATCCAGATGATTCCAGTAACCCGCGAGCGGGTCGAGTCGGGTCCTTGTCACACTTGGTCGATGACGGACCCGGACCTCGAGCTGGCGGCGACGGCCGGCGCTGAGGGCGTGGCGGACCCGGTGCTGCCGGCGCCGGTACGGCAGCGGGTGATCACGCTGGCGGCGGCGGTGCTGGGCGAGCTGCCCGGCGATGAGCTGCCCGGGGCGGTACGCCGGATCGCGCGGTTCGCCCCGCAGCGCCGGGCCAAGCTGGGCGGCACCGCGATCGCCGCCCAGCTCGCCTCCGACG
>JBOGDG010000199.1:0-6255 GCA_050701655.1 Micromonosporaceae bacterium | reverse complement strand
CCACCTGGGGCTGTTCGTGATGCTGACCGTGGTGCTGCTGCTCGGCTTCGCCGCCGTACGGCTCTACACCGAGGCCGGGCCGCTGGTGCCCGCGCTGAACTCGTACTGGCTGAAGATCCACGTGAGCACCGCGATCCTCGCCACCGGCATCCTGATGGTGGGGTTCGTCGCCGCCGCCCTGTTCCTGATCCGCGACCGGTACGACCTGGCGATCGCCCAGCCAGGCACCCGCGCCGACGCCGAGGCCGAGCCCCGGCCGCTGCGGTTCCCGGTCACGCTCGGGGAGCGGCTGCCGTCGGCGGACACCATGGAGCGGATCGCGTTCCGGCTGCACGCGCTGGCGTTCCCGATCTGGACGTTCGCCATCATCGCCGGCGCGATCTGGGCCGAGGAGGCGTGGACCCGGTACTGGGCCTGGGATCCGAAGGAGACCTGGGCGTTCATCAGCTGGGTGGTGTACGCCGCTTACCTGCACGCCCGCGCCACCGCCGGATGGCGTCGCAGCACCGCCGCCTGGATCGCCGTCGCCGGCTGGGCCACCATGCTGATCAACCTCTTCGTGGTCAACCTCGTCATCGAAGGCCTGCACTCGTACTCCGGCGTGTAGCCCAGACACACCTCGCAAATCGCGCTCACTAGGGGTAACCGAACCCAGACGGTCGGGCACGAACCACTCGGACGGCTCAGCCCATCGGCGCGGCGGGCGCGAACCGGGTACGGGGAGTCCATCCGCGCCCGCCGCGCCGCACATCCTAGCCCGGTGTCACTCCTCAGCGGGCTTCGGCTTGTGATGCTTCCGGTGTGTCGAGCTGGGCAAGCTGGTCTCGCAGCCGGCCGGCTTCGGCTTCGGCCTGGCGGAGCCATCGTTCCAGGCTGGCGCGAGATGGCGGTGTGGGGGGTTTCGGCTCCGGCTTGCGCGGGACAAGCCAGCCGACGCGTTGATAGGCGACGATGAACCGCGCGCGAGGGCAGTAGTGCTCTTCCGGGTGGCTGTACGGACGGGTTGTCACGATGCGCTCAGGCGGCGCTTCGGCCCCGCTTGGTGTAACTGGCACCACAGATCAGACGTGACGGGCTGTCAGCGCGCCGCCCTCGTGTGGCGTCCGACGCAGTGGGCCTGCCCGACCCCGGCGCGGCGCGTCATTCCGCTGGTGGCCGGAGAAGGTCCAGCAGCGCCGGGACGGGCACACGGTAACTGCGGCCGAGTCTCAGCACGCGGCAGGGGAACTCGCCAGACTGGGCGAGCTGGTATGCCTTGATCCGACCAATCCCGAGGATCACAGCCGCGGTTGGCAGATCGACCACGATCGGCAGCGTGTCGAGGTCGGCGATAGTCAGTCGTTTGTCGGGACTGGCGCTCAGCTCGGCGCTCATCGCTTCGCGCCTCCTCATCGTGCGTGAGTTGGTCTTGCGACGTACAGGTGATGCGAGATAAGAAGGGCTGAACCGAGCACCCAGCCATGTGCACCCACCGCCCCCAACGCACGGGGAGCGCGACAGGCTCGCGCACGTTCGTGATCTTACTCAGCGCGCAGCCGCCCGACACTCAGCGACTCCGCCGTGGCGCGCGGCGCAGACAGGATGCGTTAGGGTCACAGGCTGCCGTGGTGTGATGACTCGCCGGGCTCCTATGCGGGTTCGTGGAGGCTGTGCACCGGGTGAGGAAAGCCTTCGAGCCTGCCTGTAACTGTGAGACGGGCTCCTGTGCTATCCAAATAGACTGGAGGAAAGACGGGTCTGCAAGGCAAAGCAGTTGAAGGGACCGGTCGCGAACTTTGGCTGCCGATCCCTTCTTCTCATGCTTCGGAATGACGCGCCTTACCCGGCCAAGGACTGCGCTGCCGTCTGTACGGCTTCCGCCGCGAACGCTGTACGATGCTCGTCGGTGACCTCGGACATGATCGCATACAAGAGGATCAGCTGCGCACGTACGGCCGCTTCCTGGTCGAGGTCAGTCATCAGCTCCGTCTCACCCAGCGCGCCACGCACGAGCGCTTCGCCCACCAGGGGAGGCAGGTCGTTGGTTCCCTCGTAGTCGTACCGCTGACGCACCGCGCTGATGAACCGGGTGATCTCACGTACGTCCGTATCGGGACGGAATCGGCGGTGAACGGCCATCGCGAACGCGGTCGCGAGCAGCCCGAGCCAATCGTCTGCGCCGCCGGACTGCTCCAACTGCACTGCATGGCGGTCGACCGAGACGAAGTCGCCTCCCAGGAGGGCTTTCAACATCTCAACGGCTTCACTCGATATCGCCACGGCTCGCCTTCCTTCGCTGCTGTAGTCCCCTGATGATCGCCACGAATCCGATGACGGCACCCGTGACGATATCCCCTTCATTCCCTGGTGGTGGCGGTGCTGGCTGGATCACTGGCACCGCCGCCGCCGTGACCGTCTCCCCTGCGGGCGGGGGCCGACGCAGCGCAGATGTGCCCCGGACCGTGCCGTCGGTGATCTCTTTCACCGCGTCTGCGGCGTCGTCGCTACCCCGCGTGAACGCACGCACAAACTGTTCTACTTTGCCGCCCCGACCTTGTGTCTCCTCGACAAGACGCTCGCCTGACGGCGGTCGCGGAGTGGAGCGTAGCGGCCCTCCTCGCCTGGCAGCCGGAAACGCTCCGGCGGGGCCGCCCGCTCTTCAACCGGAGATTGCCTGGATCTGGGTGGCGAGTGCTTCGATCCCGTCCTTGAGCGCGGCTGCCTGGCTCTTGAGCGCTTCCGCGGTCTCCTTGGCCGAGCCGGCTTCGGCGGCCTTGTCGTCCACACCGACCGCCTGGAACTGGCTGATCGCGTCGTCCAGTTCGCTGTCGACGCCGTCCAGGCCGGTGATCACGTCGTCCACGCTGCTCGCGGCGGATTGGGCCTGGCCTGCGGCGTTGTCCAAGGTCGACACGTACGGTTCCTCCCCCATGTCGGTACGTCATATGGCCGGCACAGGCTATCAGTCTCGGCGCGCCCGGAGGCGGCCTGCCACACCGGGCGCACCGGGGGGCAGCGCGCGTTGCGGAACCCGGCCACAATCACCGGCGTGGTTGACGAAGCGATCGAGGCGATCCGTAGCGCGGACCGGGTGGTCCAGGCGATCGTGGACCGGGCGTGGCGGATACCGACCGCCATCACGGTGCGGGCCGTGCCGTACGGCTGTTGGCGGTGCGGCGCGGAGGACTACGCGGTGGCGTGCCTGCACGAGGAGGAGTCCACCGGGCCGTACGAGGTGGTGTACACATCCGATCCGCTCCCGCTGACCTACGCGCGGCACCTGCTCGCCCTGGCCGGGCACGAGCAGGCCGCGACGATAAGGCCGCGACGCAGCAAGACGAGAGGCGACACCTACCTCTCAAACGGCTGCCTGCGATGCGATGCCTTGTTCGGCGCGTTCCCGGTCGATGAGGTGGTGACCAGCCACGCGGCTAGCGACGCGCTTGACGGGCTGCCGATGCAGAACGCGGGAACCGCTGACCGCAGTCAGTTCACAGGACTTGGATCACGCCGGCCACGGCGCTCACGATCGCGGTGGCGAGGATGATCGCGTCGTACACCCGGCGGCCCGGGCCGTTCGGAGGCAGGCTGACCACCTCCACCGCCCGGGCGGCCCGCACGCGGTTCCGGTGACGCGAGCCCGAGGTCGCGGGCTCGGACCGCGCGCCCAGCGGCCGAACGTCCGGTCTCGCGCGGCCCGCCGAGGCGGCGGAGAAGATCCGCAGGATTCTCCGCCACCGGTGGTAACCGCACCCGATGAGCCAGCCCCACCGTGAGAACGAGCACGGCCCGCCCTGCTGTGTCCGTTCCCGGCACGGCAGCGGCACGACGCACACCAGGTACGGCACAAACAGCGTGAGCAGGATGAACCAGCTCAGGCTCGGTCTGCCGCCGAGATGGAACAGCCACGCCAGCGCCAGCAGTGCGGCCCCGAGCCCGAGCCTGCCACCAACCGTCGAACGCTTCCTCGCCACATCGACCCCCCGTACGACTCAGGTCACATGGCGTAGAGGATGCCAGCAGGATTCGACCCCAATCAATACCCAGCGCTCGTTCGCTGTCACTTCTGGTTCCGATGACGGGCGGTGAAACTGTCGGACCCGGTCCGTAGTCTCTCGGCCGCCACGACCACCGTGAAGGAGGCACTGCCGTGGGTGTTACGGCCGCGACCGAGGCGGCGCTGTGGGCGCGCAGCATGGGCACCTGTTACGCGCCGGGCTGCGCCCAGCCGGTCATCGTTGAGATCAAGCCGAGCACGCCCCGCAAGAACGTCCAGGTGGCGCATATCTACTCGACAAGTAGCCCGCTGTCCCGAACCTCGGTTCATCCCAAGCTGCGGGAGCTTCCGCCGTGGTAACGGGCGTCGACCGCGCGGTCAGCAGGTGGCGGCGGACCAGGTGTCGTGGGGTTGTTGCCAGTCGACGCAGTAGCCGTCCCGGCTGTCGGCCACGGCGGTCCCGACCTCGCCGCGCCACGGCACCGCGGCGCCGTCGGCGTCGCGCAGTGACACGTTGTCGACCCCGACCCGCGGCAGCCGGATGCTGGCGGGGTCGCGCGGGTCGGCGTACACCTCGACGAACTGCTCTATCAACGCGTCGCCACCGGAGGGCAGCGTGACGGTACGCAGCAGCCGCCACTCGCCGCTCCACCACAGCCAGGCAGCCCATTCGCCGTCCGGGGTCGCGTCGAAGTAGATCCAGATCCGGTCGCCGGGCGAGATCGGGTAGTCGTCATGGAAGATCCACTGCCGGTCGACGCTGTCGTACGTGTAGACCACCTGGCCGCCGCCCGAGCGCCAGCCGTTCTCCGACCAGCCCGCCTCCAGCCACGCGGTGCCGCCATCGCGCAGCGGCTCCTTGGCCATGAACCGGGCGGCGACGAAATCGTACGTGCCGGCGCGTACTCCCGGATCGACCACCCCCAGCCGGCCCAGTACGCCGTGCCACTGCCCCGAGGTGACCGCGCCCAGATGGCGGTAGCCACCCGCCTCGGCGCCGACCGGCATCACCTGCCACAGCGCCAGCGCCACCAGTGACACCGTCAACCCGACACGGAACGCAGTGCGACGAGCACGAAGGGTGGGCACGCAGCATTCAACCGCCACGCGACGCGCCAGGTAACGGTGAGGTGCCAGGTAGCGGTGAGGCGGTCAGCCGAGGGTGACCGTCACCGCCAGGGGGAAGTGGTCGGAGGTACGCACGTCCGGGCGTACGAACTCGGAGAACGACACGTCGGGCGTAGCGAAGATCCAGTCGATCCGGCGCGCCGGACGCTCCGTCGGCACCGTGAGCAGCCCACTGTGGCCGGTGGTGTCCTGCGCGCTGACCAACCCGGCCTCCCCGACCGGCACGATCTCCTTCGACCCTGGTACGGCGTTGAAGTCGCCCGCGATCACCGCCGGCGCGTCTCCGTCCCAGCCGTCGAGCAGCGTCTTCACCTGCGCCAACCGGGTCGGGGTGTCCTGCTCCCGGTGCGCCAGGTGTACGTCGATCATCCGCACCGTACGGCCGTTGGGCAGCTCCAGCGTCGCCGAGGCGTACGAGCGGCGCATCGTGGACTCGCCCTGCGGCAGCTCGCCGTACTCGGCGTCGAGGATCCGGATCCGGGACAGGATCAGGTTGCCGAACTGCTCGTCGGCGGCCGGCGCGTACACGTACGGCATGGCGAGCCGCCGGGAGAGCCACTCGGCGCCGTCCAGCCCGCCGCCGATCGGCCAGCCGCGCCCCACCTCCTGCAGCAGCACCACGTCGGGGCGCTGCTTCTCGATGGCGGCCGCGATCGCGTCAGCGTCGATCGCGCCTTCCGAGTCGCGGAAGTAGTGCAGATTCCAGCTCACCATCCGGAAGCTGTCGCCCTGACCGGTGAACTCCACCGGCGCCGGCGTGGTCGCCAGCATCAGCACCGGCGCCAGCAGCAGGACGGCGGGCAGCACCGCCAGCGGCGCCAGCCGGCCGCGCTTGGCGGCCCGTACGTCCGGGTTGGCCGGCGGGGTCCAGGGCCGCTCCCCGAGCGCCAGCCCGCCGAGGATCACCGCGGCGACGATCGGGATCACCTGGTTCGGTACGGGCAGCGGCGAGTCGTAGTGCAGCTGGTAGAGCAGTACGACGAGCACGTACCCGAGCCCGGCGGTGAGCCCGGCGAGCGCGAACCCGACCGGGCTGCGCCGCCGCGGCTGCAGCTCAAGATCCCCGTCGCCGTACAGGTCAC
The DNA here is from genome assembly GCA_050701655.1 of Micromonosporaceae bacterium. GTDB lineage: Bacteria > Actinomycetota > Actinomycetes > Mycobacteriales > Micromonosporaceae > WHSM01. Next base: position 69 of record JBOGDG010000199.1, on the reverse strand, counting down.
CGTCGCCGCCGCCGGCTGGGCTCGCCACCAGGGCGCGGTCGCCGGGCACCGAGACGCCGACGCTGGCGA
>JBOGDG010000198.1:0-6303 GCA_050701655.1 Micromonosporaceae bacterium | reverse complement strand
GCACGAACATGGCGATGACCGCTTCGGTCAAGGACGAACTGAGTCGCGTCGACGTCGGCAAGCCCTGCTGCCGGCGCTCGGAGATGTCGGCGCTGCTGCGGTTCGCCGGTGGGCTGCACATCGTCGGCGGCCGGGTGGTGGTCGCCGCCGAGCTGGACACCGGCGCCGTGGCACGCCGGCTGCGCCGCGACATCGCCGAGGTGTACGGCTACCCCAGCGAGGTGCACATCCTGGCCCCGGGCGGGATGCGCAAGGCCAGCCAGTACACCGTACGGGTGGTCAAGGACGGTGAGCTGCTGGCGCGGCAGACCGGGCTGCTCGACGTACGGGGCCGGCCGGTACGCGGGCTGCCGCCGCACGTGGTCTCCGCCGGGGTGTGCTGCGCGGTGGCGGCGTGGCGCGGTGCGTTCCTGGCACACGGCTCGCTGACCGAGCCGGGCCGCTCCTCGTCATTGGAGATCACCTGCCCGGGGCCGGAGGCGGCGTTGGCGCTGGTCGGCGCGGCACGCCGGATCGGGATCTCCGCGAAAGCCCGCGAGGTACGCGGCGCCGAGCGCGTGGTGATCAAGGACGGGGACGCGATCGCGGCGCTACTCACCCGGCTCGGGGCGCACGCCAGCGTACTGACCTGGGAGGAGCGGCGGGTACGCCGCGAGGTCCGCGCCACCGCCAACCGGCTCGCCAACTTCGACGACGCCAACCTGCGCCGCTCGGCACGGGCCGCGGTGGCGGCCGCCGCCCGGGTCAACCGGGCCCTGGAGATCCTCGGTGACGCCCCCGAGCACCTGGCCGCCGCCGGCCGACTGCGGGTCGAACACAAGCAAGCCTCGCTGGAGGAGCTGGGCTCGCTGGCCAGCCCGCCGCTGACCAAGGACGCGATCGCGGGTCGCATCCGGCGGCTGCTGGCGCTGGCCGACAAGCGCGCCGCCGAGCTGGGCCTACCCGACACCGAGTCCGCCGTAACCCCCGAGATGCTCACCCAGTAACCGTCGGTGCGCGCCGGCTACCGGTCAGTTCTGTGGGACGGTCGCGCCCTCGCCGAGCCGATGTGCCGGGGCTTCGATAGGGTCGCGGTGATCGGCGACGGAGCCGAGAGGCAGCCTTCCGCACACCAGCGGACAGTCCACGAAAGAGGGGCTCGACGTGACCATCCGGGTAGGGATCAACGGCTTCGGCCGGATCGGCCGTAACTTCTTCCGCGCCGCGCTGGCGCGCGAGGCCGACATCGAGCTGGTGGCGTTCAACGATCTGGGCGACACCGCGACGATCGCGCACCTGCTGAAGTACGACTCGATCCTGGGCCGCCTGCCGTACGAGGTGAAGGCGACCGCCGACGAGATCACCGTCAACGGCAAGGCGATCAAGGGCTTCGCGGAGAAGGACCCCGCGCGGCTGCCCTGGCGCGACGTCGGCGCCGACGTGGTGATCGAGTCCACCGGCTTCTTCACCGACGCCACCAAGGCGAAGGCCCACGTGGACGGCGGCGCCAAGAAGGTGATCATCTCCGCGCCGGCGAAGAACGAGGACCTCACCGTCGTACTCGGCGTCAACGACGACCAGTACGACGCGGCGAAGCACACCATCGTCTCCAACGCGTCCTGCACCACCAACTGCCTGGCCCCGATGGCGAAGGTGCTGCACGACACGTTCACCATCGAGCGTGGCCTGATGACCACGATTCACGCGTACACCCAGGATCAGAACCTGCAGGACGGCCCGCACTCCGACCTGCGCCGGGCGCGCGCCGCCGGGATCAACATCGTCCCCACCTCCACCGGTGCGGCGAAGGCGATCGGCCTGGTGCTGCCCGACCTGAAGGGCAAGCTCGACGGGTACGCGCTGCGGGTGCCGATCCCCACCGGCTCGGCGACCGACCTGACCGTCACGGTCTCCCGCGACACCACCGTGGAAGAGGTCAACGCCGCGATGAAGGCGGCCGCGGACGGCCCGTTGAAGGGGATCCTGACCTACACCGAGGACCCGATCGTCTCCTCCGACATCGTCACCGACCCCGCCTCGTGCATCTTCGACTCGGGGCTCACGAAGGTGATCGGCGACCAGGTCAAGATCGTCGGCTGGTACGACAACGAGTGGGGCTACTCCAACCGGCTGGTCGATCTGGTCGCGCTCGTCGGGGCATAACGCATGCGTACCCTCGACGATCTTCTCAGCGAGGGCGTCAAGGGTCGGCGCGTACTGGTGCGTGCCGACCTCAACGTCCCGCTGGACGGCGCCACGATCACCGACGACGGCCGGATCCGGGCGGTGCTGCCGACCCTGACCGCGCTGCGGGACGCGGGCGCCCGGGTGGTGGTCTGTTCGCACCTGGGCCGTCCCAAGGGGGCGCCCGATCCGGCGTACACCCTGGCTCCGGTCGCGGCCCGGCTGGGCGAGCTGCTGGAAACCCCGGTGCCGTTCGCGACCGACACGGTGGGGGAGTCCGCGCAGCGGATCGTCACCGGGCTGGGCGACGGCGACGTCGCGTTGCTGGAGAACCTGCGGTTCAACCCGGGGGAGACCAGCAAGGACGACGCATCCCGCCGCGGCTTCGCGCAGCAGCTCGCGGCGCTCGCCGAGGCGTACGTGGACGACGCGTTCGGGGCCGTACACAGAAAACATGCCTCTGTGTACGACGTCCCGGCGCTGCTGCCGCGCTACGCCGGCGGGCTGGTGCTGCGCGAGGTGGAGGTGCTCACGCAGCTCACCACCGACCCGAAGCGCCCGTACGTGGTGGTGCTCGGCGGCGCGAAGGTCTCCGACAAGCTGGCGGTGATCGACAACCTGCTGCCCCGGGTGGACCGGCTGCTGATCGGTGGCGGGATGTGCTTCACGCTGCTCGCCGCGCAGGGCCACGACGTCGGCGACTCGCTGCTGGAGTCCGACCAGATCGACACCTGCAAGCGGCTGCTGTCGCAGGCGGGCGGGAAGATCGTGCTGCCGGCCGACATCGTGGTCGCGAGCGAGATCTCCGACGACGCGCAGACCCGGGTGGTGCCCGCTGAGGGGATCCGGCCCGGCGACAAGGGCCTGGACATCGGGCCGGAGTCGGTGGCGGCGTTCGCGGGACACCTCGACGGTGCGGCGACGGTGTTCTGGAACGGCCCGATGGGCGTGTTCGAGGTCAAGCCGTTCGCCGCCGGCACGCGCGGGGTGGCTCAGGCGATTCTCACCAGCACGGCGGCGTCGTCCGGTTTGTCCGTGGTCGGCGGGGGTGACTCCGCCGCGGCGGTACGCGCGCTCGGGCTCGACGAGACCGGGTTCGGTCACATCTCCACCGGCGGCGGCGCGTCGCTGGAGTACCTGGAAGGCAAGACTCTGCCGGGGCTAGCGGCGCTGGAGGCGTAATGGCAAAGGGCAACTCGCGGCGGCCGCTGATCGCCGGCAACTGGAAGATGCACCTCAACCACTTCGAGGCGATCCACCTGGTGCAGCGGCTGGCGTTCACGCTCACCGAGAAGCACCTGGAACACGTCGACGTGGCGGTGCTGCCCACATTCACCTCGCTGCGCAGCGTGCAGACCCTGGTGGACGGCGACAAGCTGCTGCTCTCGTACGGCGCGCAGGACCTCTCGCCGTACGAGAACGGCGCCCACACCGGCGACATCTCCGCCGCGATGCTGGCGAAGCTGGGCTGCTCGTACGTGGTGGTCGGGCACTCCGAGCGGCGGCAGTACCACGCCGAGGACGACGCGCTGGTCAACTCCAAGGTGCAGGCGGCGCTGAAGCACGAGATCACCCCGATCCTGTGCATCGGCGAGGGCCTCGAGGTGCGCGAAGCCGGCGAACACGTGGCACACACCGTCAGCCAGCTCGACGGCGCCCTGTCCGGGATGAAGCAGCCCGACCAGGTGGTGATCGCGTACGAGCCGGTGTGGGCGATCGGCACCGGCAAGACCGCGACGCCCGCCGACGCCCAGGAGGTGATCGGGGCGATCCGGGCCCGGCTGGCGGAGCGGTACGACGCCGAGGCGGCCGGCAAGGTCCGGATCCTGTACGGCGGCTCGGTGAAGGGCGCCAACATCGCCAGCATCATGGCCGAGCCCGACATCGACGGTGCCCTGGTCGGCGGCGCCAGCCTCGACCCCGACGAGTTCGCGCTGATCTGCTGCTACCGCGAACACTTCGTCACGAAGTAGCGGCGGCGGGGCCGGGCGGGTCCGCGTACCCCCGCGTCGCTTATAAGGTGATCCGATGCCGCTGCGGAAGTTTCGTCCCCTCCTGGTGGGGGTTGTGGTTCTGGCGTTGGCCGTGGCGGGCTGCAGCGGCGGCGCCGAGCCGCGCGCCGAGACGGAGAAACCACCCGGTCGCGGCGGCACGCTGTACGTGCTGGTGGAGGGCGAGGACTTCCCGCACATCGACCCGCAGCGTACGTACTACGTGCCGGCGACCAACGTGACCCGGCTGTTCGCACGCACCCTCACCACGTACCGGCCGGCGCCGGGCAGCGCGGGCAGCGAGCTGGTGCCCGACCTCGCGACCGACCTGGGCCGGCCTACCAAGGGCAACTCGGTCTGGCAGTTCACCCTCAAGCCCGGTGTGAAGTGGGAGGACGGCTCCGAGGTCACCTGCAAGGACGTCAAATACGGTGTGGAGCGCAGCTTCGCCGCGGAGATCGACGGGGGAGCGTCGATCTACCCGCGCACGTACCTGAAGGGCGGCAAGGACTACCAGGGGCCGTTCGTCGGCGGGAACAACCGGGGTGAGGGGCTCGACTCGATCCGGTGCCTGGACCAGCGCACCGTGGAGTTCCACCTCACCCGGGCGGTCGGCGACTTCAGCTACGTGGCGGCGCTGCCGGTCTTCGCTCCGGTACGCGCCGCGAAAGACACCCGCGCCGAGTACGATCGGCAGCCGTTCGCCAACGGACCGTACCGGGTCACCTCGTACGCCCCGGACGAGTCGAAGCGGATGCGGCTGACGCTGGAGCGCAACCCGCACTGGGATCGGCGTACAGACCCGGCCCGGCAGCAGTACCCGGAGAAGATCGAGGTCCGGTTCGGGCTCGACGCCGACCAGATGACCTACGACATGATCTCCGAACGCGGCGAGTACCGGTACGCGGTCGCGCTCGACACCAAGGTGCCGCCCCGGTTCGTGCAGCAGGTGATCAACGACGCCGAGCTGTCCGGGCGTACGGTCATCGGCACCACCTCGGGCGTACGGTATCTGGCGATCAACACCCGTACCGTCAAGCAGCTGGCCTGCCGGCGGGCTCTGGTGCACGGCTTCAACAAGCGGGCGGTACGCACCGCGCTGGGCGGCTCCCCGTACGGCGACTACGCCGCGACGATGCTGCCCCCGACGATGAAGGCGCATAAGGACTTCGACGTGTACGGCAGCAACGCCAAGCCCGACGGCGACCGCGGCAAGGCGTTGAAGCTGATGGACGAAGCGGACTGCCCCACCAAGCTCACCCTCGACTTCATGGACACCCCGCTGTACGCCCAGGTGGCGGACGTGATCCGGGACTCGTACCAGCGGATCGGGATCGAGGTGGTGAAACACCCGATCGCCAAGGACAAGTTCTTCGACACGGTGCGGTTCCCCGGCAAGCAGCACGACCTGGTGCTCTCCGGCTGGGTGCCGGACTTCCCCAACGGCTCCGGCACCATCCCCGCGCTGTTCGACGGGCGGGCGATCGTCGACGGCGCCAACGTCAACTACTCGCTGGTCAACGACGGCGAGCTGAACAAGCTGATCGACGAGGCGAACGCCGAAGCCGACCTCGACCGGCAGTACCAGCTCTGGGGCGCGTTGGACCGTGAGATCGCCGAGAAGGCGCTGGTGGTACCGATCGTGTACGACCGTTCGCTGCAGATGCTCGGCAGCGGGGTACGCGGCAGTTTCCTGCACCCGGCGTTCCTCGGTGTCGACCTGTGTGCGGTCGGGGTTCGCTAGCGGCCGCGCGGTCGGGGTTCGCTAGCGGGTCGGGTCACGGGTAGCCTCGCCAGGGCGGCTATCCTGTGAGATCGCTGCGGCTATCCGAGAGGACGAACCACGAGATGTTCGCGTACATCCTGACCGGCGGACTCGCCGTGACCAGCTTTCTGCTGGTGCTGCTGATCCTGCTGCACCGGGGCAAGGGCGGCGGCCTTTCCAGCATGTTCGGCGGCGGGGTGTCGTCCAGCCTCGCGGGTTCCTCGATCGCCGAGCGCAACCTGGACCGCTACACGGTGCTGGTGGGCATTCTCTGGCTCGCCTGCATCATCGGCCTGGGGCTGCTCATCAAAGCGGCACAGGGCGGAGCTTCCTGAGCGTCCCGGTTTCGGCTTAGACTCGTGCGCGCGGCTCGGTTACCCGGGC
>JBOGDG010000197.1:0-6309 GCA_050701655.1 Micromonosporaceae bacterium | reverse complement strand
GTCCAGCACCGCCACCGCGGCCCCCTGCGCGGCGAAGCCCGCGCTCACCGCCCGCCCGATGCCGCCGGCGCCCCCGGTGACCACCGCGGTACGCCCCGCGAACCTCAGCATCCCGCGAACCTCAGCATCCCGCGAACCTCAGCTTCCCCGCCTCCGTAGCGGATTGTTGACGACCGTCGTAGAAGCAGCATACGCTCACCGGGTGGTAGACGCTGGGCGGAGCGGCGCCCCTAGCAAGATCGCGGTCATCGGCGGAGGCCCCGGTGGCCTCTACTTCGCCGCGCTCGCCAAGCAGCTGGACCCGGCCCGCGAGATCACCGTCTGGGAGCGCAACGCGCCCGACGACACGTTCGGCTTCGGCGTGGTGTTCTCCGACGAGACGCTCGGCGGCATCGAGCACGCCGACCCGATGGTGTACCGCGCGATGGAGGCCGAGTTCGCACGCTGGGACGACATCGACGTGCACTACGGCGGCCAGGTGATCATCTCCGGCGGTCACGGCTTCGCCGCCCTTTCCCGGGTACGCCTGCTACAGATCCTGCGCGAGCGCTGCCTGGAGCTGGGCGTCACCGTGCACCACCGTACGGAGGCGCCGCCGGTGGACGAGCTGGCGGCGTCGCACGCGCTCGTGGTCGCCGCCGACGGGCTCAACTCCGCGACCCGCGCCAAGTACGCCGACACGTACCGCCCGTCGCACGAGGCCCGGGAGTGCCGCTACATCTGGATGGGCACCGACAAGGTCTTCGACGCGTTCACCTTCGACATCCGCGAGACCGAGTACGGCGTGATGCAGGTGCACGCGTACCCGTACGACAAGACCGGCTCCACGCTGATCGTGGAGATGCACGACGACGTGTGGCGCCGGGCGGGTTTCCAGATCAAGGACCTGCCGCCGGGCGAGAGCGACCACGCCGCGATCGCGCGCTGCGGCGAGCTGTTCGGGGACCTGCTCGACGGCCACGAGCTGCACGGCAACAACTCGAAGTGGATCAACTTCACCACGGTGCGCTGCGAGAGCTGGCGGCACGGCAACGTGGTGCTGCTCGGCGACGCCGCCCACACCGCGCACTTCTCGATCGGCTCCGGCACCAAGCTCGCCATGGAGGACGCGCTCTCCCTCGCCGCCTGCCTCACCGAGCGACCGACGATCGAGTCGGCGCTGACCGAGTACGAGACCGAGCGCCGCCTGGTCGTGCTCTCCACCCAGCGCGCCGCACAGTCCAGCCTGGAGTGGTTCGAGAACCTCGGGCAGTACACCGACCAGGAGCCCGACCAGTTCGCGTTCAACATCCTCACCCGCTCCCGCCGGGTCACCTACGACAACCTGCGGCTGCGCGATCCGGAGTTCGCCGCCCGGATGGACGAGTGGTACGCGCGGCACGAGGTGGAGCGCGGTGCCACCCCCGGCCCGCCGAAGGTGCGGCCGCCGATGTTCCACCCGTACCGGCTGCGCGGGCTCACCCTGAAGAACCGGGTGATCGTCTCGCCGATGGACATGTACGTCTCCGAGGACGGCGTACCGACCGACTTCCACCTGGTGCACCTCGGCTCCAAGGCGCTCGGCGGCGCCGCACTGGTGATGACCGAGATGGTGTGCGTGTCGGAGACCGGCCGGATCACGCCGGGCTGCGGCGGGCTGTGGAACGACACGCAGGAAGCGGCGTGGCGGCGGATCGCGGACTTCGTACACAGCAACAGCACTGCCAAGATCGGGATGCAGCTCGGGCACTCCGGCCGCAAGGGCTCCACCAGGCTGATGTGGGAGGGCATCGACCAGCCGCTGCCGGAGGGCAACTGGCCGCTGGTGGCGCCGTCGCCGCTGCCGTACTCCCCGGTCAACCAGGTGCCGCGCGAGCTGACCCTTCTCGAGCTGGCGGAGCTGCGTGACCAGTTCGCCGCCGCCGCGCGCCGCGCCGACCGTGCCGGGTACGACCTGCTGGAGCTGCACTGCGCCCACGGTTACCTGCTGTCCAGCTTCATCTCCCCGCTCACCAACCAGCGGACCGACGAGTACGGCGGCCCGCTGAAGAACCGCCTGCGCTTCCCGCTGGAGGTCTTCGATGCCGTCCGGGACGTGTGGCCGGCTGACAAGCCGATGTCGGTACGGATCTCCGCCACCGACTGGCACGCGGGCGGCATCGACGCCTCCGATGCCGTCGAGATCGCCCGCGCGTTCGTCGACCACGGGGTGGACGCCGTCGACGTCTCCACCGGGCAGGTGGTCTCCGGCGAGCGGCCCGCGTACGGCCGGTCGTACCAGACCCCGTACGCGGACACGATCCGAAATGCGCTCAGCCGGCAGGCGGTGCCCGGCGTGACCGTGATCGCGGTGGGCGCGCTCTCGTCGTACGACGACATCAACTCGGTGCTGCTGGCCGGGCGGGCCGACCTGTGCGCGGTCGGGCGTACCCACCTCTACGACCCGCACTGGACACTGCACGCCGCCGCCGAGCAGGAGTACGCCGGCCCCGAAGCCGAGTGGCCGGATCCGTTCAAGGCGGGCAGCCGGCGTCCCCGCGCTGGGCGTACCGACGAGCCGAAGCCTCGCCTGGAGCTGATCCGCGAGTCGGGCGGCACCCGGCACCAACGCTGGCGGCCGTAACCGCCGCCGCGCAGACTTCGGGGTAGTGGTGGTCTCGTTCCCGCCCGAGACGACCACTACCCCGAGATCACAGCTATCGGCGCTGCTCCTCGCCCCACTTCTTGGCCTGTTCCGCGCCTTGTTCGATCTGCTCTTCGTACTTGCCGCCGGTCTTCTCGTCGGCGAAGTCCTTCGCCTTGTCGACGCCCTCGTTCAGCTTGTCGTCGTGCTCGCCGGCCAGGTCCTTGGCCTTGTCTTTGGCCTTGTCCTTGAACTTGTCCATCATGCCCATCGTTGGGCTCCTCTCTTCCCCCCGGACCCTCGGCGCCACTCCGGGCGCCGTGGATCACACCGGACTCGTTCTACCTCGCATGCCAACACATCCGGACAGGTCTCGCATCTCGTACCCCGAAATCGGCGGGACAAGGCACTCAGACGGGTGGTTTGCACGCTGCGGGCCCACCGGCGGACGGCTGCGGGCATGGGAAAGGGGCGTGGCCGCCCCGGCCACGCCCCTTTCGTTGGTTGAGCAGTCTACTACTGTTGCTGGTCTTCGGTACCGAGGAAGTCCTTCGCCTTGTCGACGCCCATGTCGATCTGGTCGCCGTACTCGCCGCCGGTCTTCTCGCCGACCATGTCGGCCGCCTTGTCCAGGCCCTCGTTGACCTTGTCGCTGTGCTCGCCTGCCAGGTCCTTCGCCTTGTCGGCGTACTCACCGAGGTTGTCCATGAGGCCCATGACGGGGTCCCTCCCTAGCGTTGCGGCATCCCTGTCAGATGCGGCGCTTAACGTCGGTCATCTTTACGCGGGGGCCGCCAAACTACAAGGGCACTCTCCCGAACGGGTACCAAATCCCTCCGATAGGTCCTGGCCACCGCCTCCATCTCGGCGTGGCGCCGGTGCATCGCCTCCAGCTCGGCCTCCAGCTCGTCCACCCTGGCCTGGAGCTCGGCGACCGCCTGCTCCAGCTCGATGATCCGCTTCACGCCGGCGAGGTTGACGCCCTCGTCCTGCGAAAGCCGCTGGATCTCCTGCAGCAGCGCCACGTCGCGGGCGCTGTAGCGGCGGCTGCCACCCGACGCGCGCCCCGGCTGCACCAGCCCGAGCCGGTCGTACTGGCGGAGGGTCTGCGGGTGCATCCCGGCCATCCGCGCCGCCACCGAGATCACCAGCACTTTGGTGTCGGGGGTCTGCTCCAGGCGTACGTAGAACCGCCGCTCACTGGGCACGGCGCTTCACCTCCGTGTCGATCCGCTCCCGGGGCGCCGGTGGGCTCGCCGCCTCGAAGTCGACCAGCGCCTTGCGGGCCTCCTCGGACAACTCCGACGGTACGTTGATCTCCACCGTCACCAACAGGTCAGCGTTTCCGGAGCCGTCCCGCTTGGGCCCGCCCCGGCCGCGTACCCGGAAGGTACGGCCGCTCGGCGTGCCGGGCGGTACGCGTACCCCCACCGAACCGTCCAGTGTGGGCACCCGCAGCTCGGTGCCGAGCGCCGCCTCCGGGAAGCTGACCGGCACCGTAACCGTGAGATTCTCCCCGGACCGGCCGAACAGCGTGTCCGCTCGTACGTGTGCCAGCACGTACAGGTCACCGGCGGGGCCGCCCCGGTCGCCGGGCTCGCCCTTGCCCTTCAGCCGGATCCGCTGCCCCTCGGTGACGCCCGCGGGGATCCGCACCCGCAGCGTGCGGGACTTGGTCACCCCGCCGGTGCCCCGGCACTCCGGGCACTTCTCGTCGACCAGGGTGCCGACACCTTGGCAGTTGCGGCACGGCTCGGCGAAGCTGAACGCCCCCTGGTTGGTGGTCACCAACCCGGTGCCGTGGCAGTGCGGGCAGGTACGCGGGACGGTCCCCGGTTTCGCGCCGTTGCCGTGGCAGGTGTCGCACACGCCGGGGGCGCGCAGGGTGAGCGGGATCGTGGCGCCGCGTACCGCCTCGTCGAAGTTGAGGGTCACCTCGGCCTCGACGTCGCGACCCCGCGCGGGGCCACGGCGTACCCGGCTGCCGCCGCCGAACATCGAGCCCAGCAGGTCGGAGAAGCCACCGCCCGCGCCGCTCGGAGCGCCGAAGCCACCGCCGCCTGGGGTCTCGCCGAACAGGTCGCCCAGGTCGAACGGCATCCCGCCCGGCCCGGCGCCCCCGCCGGTACGCGCCCCGCGCCGGAACGCACCCGCCCCGAACAGCGAGCGCATCTCGTCGTACTCCTTGCGCTTGCTCGTGTCGGAGAGCACCGAGTACGCCTCGGAGACGTCCTTGAACCGCTGCTCGGCGTCGGTGTTGCCCGGGTTGTGGTCCGGGTGCAGCTCCCGCGCGAGCTTCCGGTACGACTTCTTGATCTGATCGCCGGGGGCGTCCTTGGGCACGCCCAGCACCGCGTAGAAGTCCTTCTCCAGCCAGTCCTTGGCACCCACCTCAGGCCACCTCCCTTCGATTCCCGGGTACGCCGGTCAGCTGTCCTTGCGGGGTCGGGACGACTTCTCCACCGCGTCAGCGTCGGCCTTCTCGTCGGCCGTCTGGGCCGTGTCCTCAGTGGCCGTGGCGGTCTCCTCGTCGGCCTCCCCCACGGTGTCGTCCGAGCCTTCTGGCGACTCGTCCGAGTTGTCTGGGGAGTCGTCGTCGGAGTCGTCGGACTCCTCCTCGGTTTCCGCGGCGACCGCCGCCGCCTTGGCGTCCACCACGTCGCTTTCGACCAGCTCCGCCTCGATCACCTCGGCGTCCACCTCCTCAGCCTCCGCGTCCGCTGCCTCAGCGACGACCGCCTCGGCGTCGACCGCCTCAGCATCCGCCGCCTCGGTGTCATCGGTCTTCGCGTCGGCGTCATCGGCCTCAACATCCACCGCGTCGCCGGTGTCGTCGGCGTCCGTGGCTCCGGCTGGCGCGTCGACCGCCTCGGCCGGCTCGGCGTCGACCACTTCGGCATCGGTGGCGGCCGCGCTCGCGGCTTCCACCTCGTCGGGCTCCTCGTCGGACGGGTCGGCGACCGCGACCAGCGCGGGACGCAGCAGCCGCTCGCCGAACTGGTAGCCGCGCCGGAACACCTGTACGCAGGTTGGCTCCGTCACCTCGGACGACAGCGAGTGCGCCACCGCCTCGTGCCGGGTCGGGTCGAACGCGTCCCCCTTCTCGGCGAGCGGCGCCAACCCCAACTTGGTCAGTACTGATACCAGCTGCTCCGCGACCGAGCCGAACGGCCCGACCAGGTCGCCGTGGTCGCGCGCCCGGTCGATGTCGTCCAGTACGCCGAGCAGCTCGGCGAGCACCGCACCGGTCGCCTGCTCGGCCACCAGCGCGCGATCGCGTTCCACCCGGCGCCGGTAGTTGGCGTACTCGGCGGTCAGCCGCTGCAGGTCCTTCGTACGGTCGTCGACCTCGTCGCGCAGCGCCTCCAGCTCGGCGGCGAACACCTCACCGTCCGGCTTGGCGTGCTTCGGCTTACGGGGCTCCTGCTTCTCGGTCACGTCAGCCTCCCCCGGGGTGGCGTGTTCCGTTGCGCCCTCCGCGGGACGGGGTCGCGGGCTCGGGCGGCGCTTGTCGCGTACCACGAAGCCCTCCTCCGTGTCGTCGTCGGACGCCGGAGGAGACTGCGCAGCCCGGCGGGGCTGCGCAGTCTCGTTGTCCCGGTTCTGAGCTGTCACTTCTTGTCGTCCTCGTCGACGATCTCGGCGTCCACCACGTCCTCGCCGCCCGCGGTGTCGCTGGCACCCGCGGTCGGGCCGGCGTCACCGGC
>JBOGDG010000196.1:0-6347 GCA_050701655.1 Micromonosporaceae bacterium | reverse complement strand
GCCCAGCCGCACCCCGTACGCCCGCGCGTGCAACGCCGCGACCAGCGGCAACGCCAGTACGCCGATCGGCTGCACCACCACCAGCGGCGCCAGCCCGAGCGCCACCGCGTGTACGGTCGCGCCGAGCCCGATCAGCCCGAGCCCCGCCAGCCAGCGCGGCCGGCGCACGGCCAGAGCGAGCCGGTCCCGGTGCACCGCGTCGTGCTGCAGGTACGCCGCGACCGCGAAACACACCGCCCCCAGCACGGCCAGCCCGATCGCCAACCCCGTCACCGCGCCACCCCCTTCCCGCCGGCGCCGGCACAGTGGGTTGGAGCGGACTGTGGCGAGACGACGGTCCGGGCAGCGGTTGCGGCGGCCCCTGCCCGACAGTCGGAAACCCGAGCGCGGGTGGCGGCTGCAGGCGGGTGGACAGCACGGGAGACGGCAGCCGACGGCGGGTCGGTGTCGGTGAGCTGGAGCAGGGCGGTGGCCAGTACCAGGACGATGCCGAGCTGGAGGGCGAGCAGGATGCGTTCACCGAGGCCGTGCATCGGGCCGGCGCCGTACCACCGGTTCACCGGAGGATGGGTGACGAGGAAGCCGAGGAACGCGCCACCAGCGGCGGCGGCGAGCCGGCGTACCGTGCCGGCGACGCGGCGCCAGGCTCCGGCGAGCGCACCGGAGATCCGCCAGCTCGCCAGCGGCAGGCAGCTGAAGACGGCGGCGCCGGCCCAGTTGTGGACCAGGCCGCTTAACGTGCGGGTGGAGTTGGGCAGGTCGGCGGGGAACCACGCGATCGCCAGCAGCGCCAGCCCCCAGATCGCCGCCAGGGCGCGGGTCGTCGCGTCGAACCGCAGCCCGGCGGCGGCCAACCCCGCCAGCAGTACGCCGAACCCGACCGCCAACGCGGACGCGGACACCGCGAGCGCCGTACCGCCGCCACTGTGGACATAGCTGCTGACCGTGTCCGCGACCGGGCTGACCTGGGGGTACGCCGCCAGATGCAGATACGCCGCCGCGCCCAGCGACACGGTGAACGCCGCGATCGCCGCCACCGCCGCGAGCCGTGGCCACCGCACCGTGCACGCCGGAACACCCATGCCATCCAGGCTGGTGGCGAGCACGGGTGCGGCACATCGGGGAATGACCCGGCCCCGTACCGGGGAAAGTTCTCGGGGTTTCCCCTGGTACGCCGCCAGCCACATGCCGCCGACGATGGTGCTGAGGCACCGCCCCGCGCGTCACACCACGGGAGTATCCAGCGGTACGCCCACCGGGTTACCGCCCCGGCACGGTCGCCATCCCAACCGCGCGCTCCGCACTCAGTTGCCGGGAAACCTGACACATCGAGGTGTACGCCCGGTTCCAGGTTTCGAATGCCACCTCGCACCGCAGCCCGAACATCGGGAGCACCCGTACCGCGATCCGTCCGCAGGCGCAGATCTGCTGCGCGTCCACGATCTGGTGCCGGTCCATCACGAGCGAGACCGCCTGGAACTGGCGGCCGACCTCGTACCAGAACGCCGCCGCGTCATGCCGTCCCATCGACTCCCCCTCGATACGGTGTGTGCAATCCGAACCACGTAAGGCAATGTTTGCACGTGCAGAATTAGAGGGCAAGACCATACGGGAATTCCGTGAACACGGGTTGCGGCGTGTACGTGCACTAGAGAAGGATCTTCGGCATGTCGGAAACCAGCCCCACACTGCGCAAGCGGCGCGTCGGCCGTACTCTCCGGGCGATGCGAGAGGCCGCCGGCGTGAGCCGGGAGAAGGTCGCCGAGGAGCTCGACTGTTCGCCGTGGAAGATCGGCCGGATCGAGACCGGTCACGTCGGCTGCCGGCGCGGTGACCTGCTCACCATGCTCGACATGTACGGCGTCACCGACGAAGACAAGCGCGCCGACCTGGTCCAACAAGCCCGCGAAGCCCGCACCCGCCGCCAATCGCCCGACATCGACTTGCCCGACAACTACCAGACCCTCATCGATCTGGAGCCGCACGCACAGTCCATCCGCTGGTATGAGCCGACCTTGATTCCCGGCCTTCTGCAAACGGAGGACTATGCCCGCGCCGTGATTCGCGCCGGGCGATTCCGCGATCGGACTGCCGAGGTTGAGCACCGGGTCAAGGTCCGACTCGAACGCCAGCAGCGGATCTTCGACAGGGATGAACCGCCCGAGGTGTGGACGATCATCGATGAAGCCGCGATTCGCCGTGTCGTCGGCGGAGCCAAGGTGATGCGGGAGCAGTGCCATCGCCTAGTGCGGATTTGGGAGCAACGGCTCGCCCGCGTGCAGGTGCTTCCCTTCGACGCTGGCGCACCGGACGGCACGCCTGTGATGTTCCAGCTCCTTCGATTTGCCGACCGGGACGACCCCGACATCGTCTATGTCGAAGTGCCGGTGCGAGGCGGGCTATTTCTCGATGGTCCCGAGGACATCGCACGCGTTAGCCTGGTCTTCGATCACCTGATTGCCCAGGCGTTGAGCCCCGAGAGGTCCATGGACCTGATCCGCGAAGCGGGGAGGCACCTGGCATGACCTGAGGAGCCGCACCGTGGCGCTCGACTGGAGCCACGCCGAGTGGAGAGTGAGCAGCCGCTCGGGCGACAACGGGAGCTGCGTGGCGGTCGCGCGGATCGGGGACGTGATCGGGGTCAGGGACACCAAGGACCCGGACGGCCCGGTGCTCGAATTCCGACTCGCCGACGAGTGGCCGAAGTTCGTACAGGCGATCAAAGCCGGCGAGTTCGACGACTTATAGGCGCCGTCGCGGCGGTTATCCACAGCACGGACGCGTGCACCGCGGTTGAGATTCCAGGCGATGGGCGTTGAGGCCCGCGACTCACGGCATCTGGCGTGCCTCGGCGTCCAACGCCCCGGATGTTGAGGCTGATCCCGGCCGCGCCGCCCCGGGGCACGTGCCTCGCTCAGCGCGGCGCGGGGGTGCCTTCCAGGATGCGGTAGTCGCCGGCCTCGTGGACCGCGACCAGGTCGAGGCCGGCGGCGGCGTACAGGGCGCGGAACTCGGCCTCCGTACGCTCCCGGCCACCCGTATTGACCAGCATGTTCAGGTCGCTGAGCGCGAGGTACGCCTGCTCCGGCGACGCCGTCACCGGCCCGGGCGGCAACACCGGCTCGACCACCAGCACGGTGCCGCCGGCCAGCCGGCAGTTCTCCAGGATCCGGGTCGCGCGCGCGTCGTCCCAGTCGTGGATCACGCTCTTCAGCAGGTAGCCGTCCCCGCCCGGCGGGACCGTGGCGAAGAAGTCCCCGGCGACCACCTCGCACCGGTCCGCCACGCCAGCCGCCCGTAGCCTCGCCGGGGCTGCCGCGAGTCCCGCCGCTGCGTCGTACAGCACACCCTGCAGCGTGGGTACGGCGTGCAGGATCGCCGCCAGCAGTGTCCCGTCGCCGCCCCCGACGTCGACCAGCGTCGCGAGTGAGGCGAACTCGTACCCGGCGACAATCTCCGGGGCGACCTCGGCGGTATGGCTGGACATCGCGCGCTGGAACAGCTCCGACTGCTCCGGATGCGCGGCGAAGTACTCGAACGACGAGGCGCCGGTGAGCTTGTCGAACGACGGCTTCCCGGTCCGTACGCTGTACTCCAGCTCGCCCCACGCCCGCCACATCTGCTCGGCGCCGAACAGCAGGATCGCCGACCGGGTCACCTCGGTGCGCAGCAGCTGGCCGCCGAGCGTCAACGCGTACCGGTCGGGCTCGGGTTCGGAGACGATGCCGTGGCTGGCGAGCCCCCGCAGCAGCCGCCGCAGCGACGGGGCGTGGGCGCCGGTGGCCTCGGCCAGCTCCTCGCCGCTACGTGCCCCGTCGGCGAGCAGCTCCGGTACGCCGAGCCGTACGGCGACGTACACAATCTGGGTGGTGGCGAATCCGAACAGTATCCCCAGCGGGTCCGTCATCTCCGTAGTGTGAGCCGCGCCGGCACCGGTCCGGAAGGCCGCAACGTGATCAGCGGGACCATCGGCAACGTCGGACGCGTCGCCGTGACCTGGTATTTCGCCAGCAACGCCGCGAGCAGCACGATCGCCTCCAGCATCGCGAAATGTTCCCCGACGCAGCTGCGCGGCCCACCCCCGAACGGGAAGTACGCGTAGTGCGGCCGATCGTGGTCGCCGACGAACCGGGACGGCTCGAAGCACTCGGGCCGTGGCCACAGCTCCGGGTGCCGGTGGGTGCTCCACGGCGCGACCATCACGATCACGCCGGGCGGCACGGCGTACCCCCCGATGGTTATCTCGGTCGTGGTGACCCGCTCCGTGAGGTACGCCGGGGGATACAGCCGCATCGCTTCCAGCAGTACGGCGCGGGTGCGTACCAGCCGGGGCAGGTCTTCGGGCAACGGCGCGGTACGCCCGCCGAGCACCTCGGCCACCTCCTCGGCGACGGCGTCCTGTTCGGCGCGGTGGTGACCGAGTAGGTGCAGGGCCGCGGTGAGCGCGACCGCCGTGGTCTCGTGCCCGGCCAGCAGGAACACCAGGATCTGGTCGCGGATCTCCTGGTCGGACAGCGGCTCGCCGGTCTCCGGATCGCGCGCGCCCCGCAGCCGGGTCAACAGATCGTCCCTTTCGCCGCCCCGGCCGGCGTGCTGGCCGGCGCCGGTGAGGATCCGAGTGACGATGGCGTCCTGCTCGCGGAGCACCTTGCGGGCGGCCCGGTTACGCGGCGTCGGCACCCCCAGCGGCAACCGGAACAGTTGGAAGGTACGCCGCATCGTGATGTCCGACAGCCGCGGCACCAGCTGGTGCAGCGCCGGCACCGTGTCGTCGATGTCCTCGCTGAACAGGGCGCGCCCGACCACCCGCAGCGTGTACCGGCGCATCGCCAGATCCAGATCGGTGTCGCCCTCGGCCAGCTCCAGCCGGGTGGCTTCGGCGGCCATCAGCTCGGCGTACCGGTTGATGGTGCGGGGCGTGAACAGCGGCTGGACGGTACGCCGCTGCCGCTTCCACGTCGCGCCCTCCGTGGTGAGCAGCCCGAGTCCGAGCATCTCGGCGAGCACCCGGAACCCGAGCGTGTCCTTCGACAAGCCGCGCTCGGTCTGGGTCAGCACGGTACGGATGTCGTCCGGGTGGTGGGCCACGACGAGGGTCTGGTGCAGCCGCTTGATGCCGGGCAGCACCTCGTACCGGACGGTGTCGCCGTAGTCGCGCTGACCGTCGGTGAGCGTACCGAGCAGGTTCTTCTGGAACAGCAGGGCGCTGCCGACGAACCCGTTGCTGGGCGGCCCCGGGATCGCGGCGAGGTCACGTACCGCTGTCTGGGTCATGTTTCGAGGCTGGCACGCGGGGCGTGGTGCGTCGACCACCCGCGGTAGGAACCTGGGGGCAGCTGCCGGTGCGGCGGCCTCAGGGGCAGTTGACCCATTCGTCGGTGCCGTCGGCGAAGCGCTGGTGCTTCCAGATCGGGAGCCGCGCCTTCGCCTCGTCCACCAGCCGCCGGCAGGCGTCGAACGCCTCGCCCCGGTGCGCGCACGACACCGCCGCGGCCAGCGCCACATCCCCGATCCCGAGCGGCCCGACCCGGTGGCTGACCGCCACGGCCTGCACCGCGGGATCCTTCGCGATCTCCTCGGCCACCTGCTGCAGGACCTCGGCTGCACCGGGGTGGGCCTCGTAGTCGAGGGAGGTGACAGAGCGGCCGTGGTCGTGGTCTCGTACCACCCCGGCGAAGCTGACCACGGCGCCGGCGGTGGCCAGCGACACCAACCGCTCGTGCTCGGCAAGCTCCAGCGGCGCCGACGTCACCTCGGCCTTCACCACGCCCGTCACGGCCGTTCCCCCTCAAAAAGCGGCAGCGGTACGAGCGCCACGGCATCGCTGGCGTCCGAGGCGGCGCCCGGGCGGATGACGGCGAAGCCGTCTGCGTTCGCGACGCCGCGCAGCATCGCCGAGCCCGCGTGCGCCAGCGGGTACGCCAACCCGTCCGCGCCGAGGCGTACCAGCGCCAGGTGCGTGTCCTGACCGCGACCTTTCACCGGCGCACCCAAGGCGACCGTCGGCAGCGCCTGCAGGGCGCGACCGGTGAGCCCGGCGAGCAGCGGCGCGACCAGCGAGAACAACGCCACCACCGCCGACTGCGGGTTGCCCGGCAGCCCCGCCACGAACTTCGTCCGCCCGTCGACCTCGCCCCGCGCCAGCAGCATCGGGAAGCCGGGTCTGACCCGCACGGTGTTCACCACGTACGCGGCGCCCAGCTCCGCCAACGCCGGGTGCAGATGGTCGACCGGCCCGTGCATGGTCCCCCCGGTGGTACACACCAGGTCGGCCACCCGCAGCGCGGCCCGCAGCGCGGCGACATGCGCCTCCAACGTGTCCGCGATCGGCCCGGTAGCCAGCGCCG
>JBOGDG010000195.1:0-6353 GCA_050701655.1 Micromonosporaceae bacterium | reverse complement strand
CACCGACCAACACACCAGGTCGCAGACGCCAGAATCTCGTGCCGTACAAGGAGAAGCGCGCCAGCACGGCAACCACCTGGCGGCGCGATCTCGACGACGCTCAGCTCATCGTTGTGCGGAAAATGTGACTAGCGCGCCCAGCCGCAGGGGCCGGGCGCGCCGCCGGGGCGGGTCAGCTGACGGCGGGGATGCGTACCACGTCTTCGGCGAAGTGGCAGGCGCTGGTACGCCCGTCCGCATGGGTCCCGGGCAGCAGGTGCTCGTCGGGCACCTCGTCCCGGCAGACCTGCTGGGCGTACCGGCAGCGGGGGTGGAAGGGGCAGCCGGACGGGATCCGCATCAGGCTGGGCGGCAACCCCGGGATCGACCTGAGCTTGTGGCCCTTCAGGTCCAGCCTCGGGATCGACTCCAACAGCCCCTTGGTGTACGGGTGCGCCGGCGAGGCGTACAGCGAGTGCACGTCGGCGTGCTCCACGATCCGGCCGGCGTACATCACCGCGATCCGGTCGGCGATGTCGGCCACCACGCCGAGGTCGTGGGTGATCAGAATCAGCGCCATGTTGCGGGCGATCCGCAGCTCGTTGAGCAGCTCCATGATCTGCGCCTGCACCGTGACGTCGAGCGCGGTGGTGGGCTCGTCCGCGATCAGTACGGGCGGGTCCAGCGCCAGCGCCATCGCGATCATCACCCGCTGCCGCATCCCCCCGGAGAACTGGTGCGGATAGTCCCGCAGCCGTTGCCGCGCCGCCGGGATGCGTACCAGGTCCATCAGCTCGACCGCCTGGTTGAGCGCGTCCTGCTTGGTCATGCCCTGGCGGATCCGGAGCGTCTCGGCGATCTGCCAGCCGACCGGGAACACCGGGTTCAGCGCGGACAACGCGTCCTGGAAGATCATCGCGATCTCCTTGCCGCGTGCCTGCCGGCGCTCCTCCTCGGAGGCCCGCAGCAGGTCCTCGCCCCGATAGCGGATGGTGCCCCGGGTGACGTACGCCGGCGGCGTCTCCAGCAGCCCCATGATCGCCTGCGCGCTGACGCTCTTGCCGGACCCGGACTCGCCCAGGATGGCCAGCGTCTCGCCCGCCGCCACGTGGTACGTGACGCCGTTGAGCGCCCGGATCACACCGTCCCGGGTACGAAACTCCAGCCACAGGTCCTCGACCTCCAGCAGCGGGCCGGTCCACTCGTACAGCCGCTGTGGCTCGTTGTCATGCGCGTACAGCTCCATCGGGCCTCCTGCTGCCACCATGGTGACGCTTGATGGACCTGCCGCATCCGGAACACAACGATTCGGTCCCGGAGCCGACATAGGCTCGGGCCCGTGTCCGAGCTACTGATTCCCACCGCGCTGGTCGCGGTGGTGGTCGCGGTGTCGGCGGTGGCGAAGCGGGTCGGCGTACTGGCGCCGATCCTGCTGGTCACGGTCGGGATCGGGATCTCGTTCGTACCGGGGGTGCCCGCGGTCGAGCTGCACCCGGAGCTGGTGATCGCCGGCGTACTACCTCCACTGCTGTACGTGGCCGCGATCGAGACCTCGGTGCCGGCGTTCCGCTACAACCTGCGCCCGATCCTGCTGCTCGCCGTCGGGTTGGTGCTGTTCACCGCCGCCGCGGTCGGGTTCACGCTG
Source organism: Micromonosporaceae bacterium (assembly GCA_050701655.1). Taxonomy (GTDB): domain Bacteria; phylum Actinomycetota; class Actinomycetes; order Mycobacteriales; family Micromonosporaceae; genus WHSM01. The sequence continues at coordinate 4,729 of JBOGDG010000195.1, read as the reverse complement.
CACGCGGTGGTGCCGGCGATCCCGCTGCCGGCGGCGTTCGCGCTGGGCGCGATCGTGGCACCGCCGGACGCGGTGGCCGCCACCGCGGTGGCCCGCCGGGTGGGGCTGCCGCGCCGCGCCGTGACGGTCCTGGAGGGCGAGAGCCTGGTCAACGACGCCACCGCGCTGGTGACGCTGCGACTGGCGGTCGCCGCCGCGGTGGGGCAGGCGGTCTCGGTCGCCGACTTCGCCGGTGGCCTGGCGCTGGCCGCGATCGGTGGGGTGGCGGTGGGTGGCGCGGCGGCGTGGCTGTTGGCGCAGCTGCACCGGCGGATCACCGACCCGTTGCTGGACAACTCGCTGAGCCTGCTGACGCCGTTCATCGCGTTCGGCGCCGCCGAGGCGATCCACGCCTCCGGTGTGGTGGCGGTGGTGGTCACCGGGCTCTACCTGGGACACCGCTGGCCGATTCTGATGTCGGCTGCCTCCCGGCTGCAGATGGCGGCGTTCTGGGCGATGGTGCGGTTCCTGCTGGAGGGCGCGGTGTTCCTGCTGGTGGGGCTGCAGCTGCGGCAGATCGTGGTAGGGCTGCGCATGCCGCTGGGTACGGTCGCGGCGGCCACCGTCGCGGTGGTGGTCGTGGTGATCGCGGCGCGGTTCGTGTGGCTCTACCCGACGACGTACCTGGCGCGGCTGGTGCCCCGGGTACGCGACCGCGCGCCTGCCCCGCCGCTGCGGATCCCGGCCGCGATCAGCTGGGCCGGGATGCGCGGCGTGGTGACTTTGGCGGCGGCGTTCTCGCTGCCGTTGCAGACCGGCGGCGGGCAGCCGTTCCCCGGGCGGGACCTGTTCCTGTGGCTGGCGTTCGCGGTGATCGCGGTGACGTTGCTGGTGCAGGGCACCACGCTGCCCGCCGTGATCCGCGCGCTGCGGATCCCCGGCGACGACCGGACCCAGGACCTGCTCGCCGAGGCGACGGTGCAGCACGAGGCCAGCCAGGCGGCGCTCACCCGGCTCGACTCCGAGGCGGCCGGCGCCCCGGAGGACGTGGTACGCCGGCTCCGCTCGCACGCCGAGAACCGGGCCAACCTCGCCTGGGAGAGGCTGGGATCACAGGATCGGGAGACCCCGGCGAACGTCTACCGCCGGCTGCGTCGTTCTATGTTGGAAGCCGAGCGGGAGGTCTTCCGGGAGGCCCGGGACGCCGCGCGGATACCGGAGGAGACGCTGCACCGCGCGCAGCGCGACATGGATCTCGAAGAATCGATCCTGACCAGGGAGTGAGGGTAGGTACGTGGCTTGTGCTGATCTGGCGGCGGCGCCGCCCGAGGTGGCGGCCACCAGCGACGGCTGCGCCGACTGCATGGCGCTGGGGCGCGAGGACTGGGTGCACCTGCGGCTGTGCCTGAGCTGCGGCCACGTCGGCTGCTGCGACTCCTCGCCGCACAAGCACGCCACTGCCCACTTCCACGCCGATCGCCACCCGGTGATGCGCTCGTACGAGCCGGGCGAGACCTGGCGCTGGTGCTACGTACACCAACAGATCGGCTAGCCCCGTCGACGCTTGGGGCTCGGCGGGGGCATGGCAGGATCTGGAGACGTGACGGCGACGATTCTGGATGGCAAGGCGACCCTGGCGACGATCAAGTCGGAGCTGGCGGAGCGGATCACCAAACTGCGGGAGCGGGGCGTGGTTCCCGGGCTCGGCACCGTACTGGTCGGGGACGACCCGGGCAGCCGGTGGTACGTCAACGCCAAGCACAAAGACTGCGCCGAGATCGGGATCACCAGCATCCGCCGGGAGCTGCCGGCGACCGCCAGCCAGGCTGAGATCGAAGCCGTGGTCGACGAGCTGAACGCCGACCCGACGTGCACCGCGTTCCTGGTGCAGCTGCCACTGCCGAAGGGCCGCGACGAGTACGCCGTGCTGGAACGCGTCAACGCCGCCAAGGACGTAGACGGGCTGCACCCGCTGAACCTGGGGCGCCTGGTGCTCGGCAAGGCCGGCCCGCTCGCGTGCACCCCGCACGGCATCATCGAGCTGTTGCGGCGCTATGACGTACCGATCGCGGGGGCGCACGTGGTGGTGATCGGGCGCGGCATCACCGTCGGCCGCCCGCTGGCGCTGATGTTGACCCGCCGCTCCGAGAACGCCACCGTCACCCAGTGCCACACCGGCACCCGGGATCTGGCCGGGCTGGTCAAACAGGCCGACATCGTGGTGGCGGCAGCCGGGAATCCCGGGCTGGTCACCGCCGAGATGGTGAAGCCGGGCGCGGCGGTGCTCGACGTCGGGGTGAGCCGGGTGGACGGCAAGATCGCCGGCGACGTGGCTCAGGATGTGTACGACGTCGCCGGTTGGGTGGCTCCCAACCCGGGCGGCGTCGGCCCGATGACCCGCGCCATGCTGCTCACCAACGTGGTGGACATCGCCACCGCCACCCCCTGAGCCGCCGGCCGCTGCCGGGCCACTTGGACCGGAAGGGCTGGGGGTCAGCGGCAGGTATCGGGCGGGCCCAGCGACGGGTGGTCGGTGCGTACGGCCAGCACGAGCTGCCGCAGCGCAGCGCCGATCGGTACGCCGAGCGCCTGCATCGTCTGCTCGGCGGTGGCGTACGCGGCCAGCGCGGCATCCCGGTGGCCGCAGCGGTAGAGCGCGATGATCAGGTGCCGGCAGAAGCGCTCGCGCAGCGGGTGGATGGTGACCAGCCGGCGCAGCTCGCCCACCACCACGGTGTGCTTGCCGAGTCGCAGGTCGGCTTCGATCCGGTCCTCGATGGCGGACAGCCGCTGCTCCTCCAGCCGCGGCGCCTCGAACTCCCGCAGCACCGCCGAGTCCACATTGGATAACGCGCAGCCGCGCCACAGGCTGAGTGCGGCTCGCAGCCCGGCGGCGGCGCTGGCGTAGTCCCGGGCGGCCAGGTCGATCCTGGCCCGCTGCACCGCCTCCGTGAACAGCCAGAGGTCGAGCTGGGCGGGCTCGACCTCGAGGAGATAACCGGTGCCGTCGACGCAGACCAGGCGGCGTCCCAGCAGCCGGCGCAGCGTACCGGCGTGTGCGGCGAGGCGGTCCGGCGCCGCCGGGGGCGGGCGGTCGCCCCACACCGCCTCGATCAGCCAGCGGTTGCGCTGCAGCTGGTTGGCCCCGAGCAGCAGCGCCGCCAGCAGGCTGCGTGGCTCGGGGCTCGGCACGGTCGCCCCGTTGTGTAACCAGATCTCGACAGGGCCAAGGATTCCGAACTGCAAGGGTGGCCATCCGACAGGAGGGGGTGCGGGACGGTTGTTGCCTCACGGGTCTGGTGTAGTTAGTGAACACCATTGGGTATGCCAAGCGCTGACCGGGGTTACGGAATCACTCTCCGTGCTGACGCCGCGTCGTCTTGGCGACGCGCGTACCACTCTCTATTAGGGTGTGGCTGACGAGGGAGGGAGGCAACGATGCCCGCCAAGCCCAAGGGTCTGGCCGACGTGGTGGCCGCCAGCACGGCGATCAGCGACATCGACGGCCAGGCGGGCGTGCTCTTCTACCGCGGCTACGACATCCACGACCTGGGTGGCGGCGTCTCGTTCGAGGAGTGCGCGCACCTGCTGCACCGGGGCGACCTGCCGACCGCCGGGCAGCTGGACGCGTACGCCGCCGAGCTCGCCGCGGGTCGCACGCTCGGCCCCACCGCCGAGGCGGTGCTCGCCACCGAGATCACCACCCGGCCCCCGATGGAGGCGCTGCGTACGCTGCTCAGCGCGCTGTCGGTGGACGACCCCGACACCGACTCCAACGATCCGGAGGCGAACGCGCGCAAGGCCGCCCGGCTGGTGGCGCAGATGCCGATGCTGGTGGCGGCGTACCACGCCCGGCGTACCGGAGGTGAGGTGGCGGAGCCGGACCCGGAGCTCGGCATCGCCGGCAACTTCCTGCTGCAGATCGCCGGGCGCCACCCTGACCCGATCGCGGTCGCGGCGTTCGACGAGTGCCTGGTGCTGCACGCCGACCACACCATGAACGCCTCCACGTTTGCCGCCCGGGTGTGCGCCGCGACGCTGTCGGACATGCACTCGGCGGTCACCGCCGCGATCGGCACGCTCAAGGGTCCGCTGCACGGCGGCGCCAACGAGCAGGTGATGAAGATGCTGGTCGGGATCGACAGCGCGGTCGGCGAAGGCGACGGCGACGCGCGCCGGGAAGCGGCCGAGGCCGACGTACGCCGCCGGCTCGACGCCGGCGAGAAGATCATGGGCTTCGGGCACCGCGTCTACCGTACGGAGGACCCGCGCGCCACCCACCTGCGGCGGATGAGCCAGTCGCTGGCCGAGCTCACCGGCGATTCCAGGTGGTACGACATGAGCGCGCACATGGAGCGCACCGTCTTCGAGGTCAAGGGGCTGCGCCCCAACGTCGACTTCTACGCCGCGAGCGTCTACCACTATCTGGGGATCCCCACCGACCTGTTCACTCCGGTGTTCTCGGTCTCCCGGATGAGCGGCTGGACCGCGCACGTGATCGAGCAGCACGCCGACAACCGGCTGATCCGCCCGGACAGCGAGTACATCGGCCCCTCGCCCCGCAAGGTGAAGCCGCTCGCCGATCGCTGACCGTGCTCGCCGGCACCCACGGTGCCGTATCGGGCCCCTAGACGATCTATTCCAAGGGTTTAGTGGTCGTACGCGATGAGGGATCGCATGGTGGGCTGGCCGGTGTGCCAGTTGTGCCAGATCGCGGCGGTCATCGCGAGGATGCGTTGGAGGACGCGCA
>JBOGDG010000194.1:0-6366 GCA_050701655.1 Micromonosporaceae bacterium | reverse complement strand
CCGCACGGCGGTTGCGCTGGGGAGCCCTGGCCGGACGGCGCTTCCGCTGGGGCGCCCGGCGGCGGGCGGCCGCATGGTCACCCCGGTGGGGGGCCCAACGGCGGATGGCGGAGCGGTGGGGCGTACCCCCGTAATGGTGTTGTGGTGGGGAGCGGTGCTGGCGATCGCGGCGGCGACCGCCTCGGGGTTGTCGAAGGGCGAGGTGGAGCGGATCTACCTGCCGTTCGTGGTGTGGCTGCTGCCGCTGGCGGGGCTGTTGCCGGCGGCGCGGATGCGGGTTTGGCTGGCGGCGCAGCTCGCGCTCGCCCTGGTGCTGGAAGCGTTGCTGTGGTTCTGGTGGTAACGACTTGGTGCGCGATAGTCTGCCGGGCCGCGCCGGACCCATTCGCCGATCGGCGGCGTTGTCGGTTCACCCGGATACAACACCGGTATCCGGGCAAACCTCCGCCTTGCCGGACGACGAATGGGCCTCGCCGCGACTCCGGCGCTATCGCACACCAAGTCGTAGGAGAGGGGGCGGGATGACCGACGCCGCGAAGGTGCTCGTCGTCGACGACGACCCGACGGTCAGTGATGTGGTACGCCGCTACCTGGAGCGGGCCGGGATCACCGTCGCCCTGGCCGGGGACGGGCCGGCGGCGCTGACCGCGTACGCCGAGCAGCGCCCCGACCTGGTGGTGCTCGACCTGATGCTGCCCGGGATGGACGGCATCGAGGTGTGCCGCCGGATGCGCGCCGACTCCGACGTGCCGGTGGTGATGCTGACCGCGCTCGGCGAGGAGGCCGACCGGGTGGTCGGGCTGCAGACCGGCGCCGACGACTACGTGACCAAGCCGTTCTCGCCGCGCGAGCTGGTGCTGCGGGTGCAGTCGGTGCTGCGCCGGGTGGCCCGCCCGCCCGCCGCCGACGAACCGTCGCTGCTCACCGACGCCGAGCTGGTGGTCGACACCGGCTCCCGGATCGCCACGCTGCGAGGCGCCGAGCTGGCGCTGACCGTACGGGAGTTCGACCTGCTGGCTTACCTGATGCGGCACCCCGGGCGGGCGTACCGCCGGGGGGAGCTGCTGGAACAGGTCTGGGGCTGGACGTTCGGCGACCAGTCCACGGTGACGGTCCACGTACGCCGGCTGCGGGAGAAGGTGGAGGACGACCCCGCCGAGCCACGCCGGATCGTGACCGTCTGGGGCGTCGGCTACCGCTACGAGCCGGTGTCGCCCGGCGCCGGTGCCGACGCCGCGGCAACAGCCCAGGGAGGCGCGGATGCGTGACATGGTGATCGTGATCGGGATCGCGTTGGCGGCGTCGCTGGCGGTGGCGGTGCCGGGCGCGCTGCTGCTGCGCCGGATGCGGGGCCGTTCGGTGACCGCGCACGTCTGCATACTGATCGCGGTGGCGGTGGGCGCGGTGCTGGCCGGGATCGTGGCCGACGCGCTCGCGATGTTCATCTCCACCCACGACCTGACGGTGCTGCTGGTCGTGGTGGTGGTGGCCGGCGCGGTCAGCCTCGCGGTGGCGCTGTGGGCCGGGCGTCGGCTCGCCGCCGAGAGCGTCTGGGCAGCCGAGGCGCGGGAACGCGAACGCATGCTGGAGTCCAGCCGGCGCGAGCTGGTCGCCTGGGTCAGCCACGACCTGCGTACCCCCCTCGCGGGGCTGCGGGCGATGGCCGAGGCGCTGGAGGACCGGGTGGTGGGCGACCCCGAGACGGTCGCCGACTACCACGGCCGGATCCGGTACGAGTGCGACCGGATGGCGGGGCTGGTCGACGACCTGTTCGAGCTGTCCCGGATCAACGCCGGCGCGCTACGGCTGTCCCTCGGAGCGGTCTCGCTCGGCGACGTGGTCAGCGACGCGGTGGCCTCCGCGATGCCGCTGGCCCACGCCCGGCGGATCCAGCTGGTCGCCGCCGCCGGGGGCTGGCCGACCGTACAGGGCAGCGAGCCGGAGCTGAACCGGATCGTCGCGAACCTGCTGCTCAACGCGATCCGGCACACCCCGTCCGACGGCACCGTCACCATCACCGGCGGACGCGACGAGTCGGGCGGCTGGCTCGCCGTCACCGACGCCTGCGGCGGCATCCCCGAGATGGACCTGCCCCGGGTGTTCGACGTGGCGTTCCGCGGCGAGACCGCGCGTACCCCGCGCGGCGCCGGCTCGTCGAACGGCTCCGGCGGCGGTCTCGGGCTGGCGATCGTACGCGGTCTGGTGGAAGCGCACCGGGGCCAGGTGGCGGTCTCCAACGCCGACAACGGCTGCCGCTTCCTGGTCCGCCTCCCGGCGGGCTAACTCCGCCCCGCGCGCAGGGGGGCGGTGGCGAACTCGCGGATGCCGTCGGTGAAGGGGACGCGTGCGGTGAAGCCGAGCTCGGTCCGCGCTTTTGCCGGGGAGGCGACCACGTGACGGACGTCCCCGAGCCGGTACTCGCCGGTGACCACAGGGGAGGGGCCGCCGAAGGCTTCGGCCAGCGCCGTCGCCATCTCGCCCACCGTCCGGGGTTCGCCCGAGGCCACGTTGTACGCCACGAAGCCACCGTGCGCGGTCGCCTCCAGCGCCGCCAGGTTGGCAAGAGCCACATCCTTCACGTGTACGAAGTCCCGCCGCTGCCCGCCGTCCTCGAACACCCGCGGCGGCTCGCCCCGCTCCAGCGACGACCGGAAGATCGCCGCCACCCCCGAATACGGCGTGTCCCGGGGCATCCGGGGGCCGTACACGTTGTGGTAGCGCAGCGCGACCGCGGAGCCGCCGGTGAGGCGTACCCAGGAGGCGGCGAGGTGCTCTTGGGCCAGCTTGGTCGCGGCGTACGTGTTGCGCGGGTCCAGCGGCGCGTCCTCGGGCACCAGGCCGGCTTCCAGGGGGGCGCCACAGCGCGGACACGGCGGCTCGAACCGCCCGGCGTCAAGGTCCTCGGGGCGGCGTGGGCCTGGGTGTACGGCGCCGTGTGCCGGGCACTCGTACCGGCCTTCGCCGTAGACCACCATCGAGCTGGCGAGCACCAGCCGGCCGATCCCGGCGCGGGCCAGCTCGGCGAGCAGCACCGCGGTGCCGAGGTCGTTGCAGGAGACGTACTCGGGCATGTCGAGCGCGTCCACCCCGAGCCCGACCATCGCCGCCTGGTGCACCACCGCGTCCACCCCGGCGAGCGCGTCGCGTACCGCCGCGGGATCCCGTACGTCGCCGGCCACCCGGGACACGTCGCCGAGGTACGGCGGCCACAGCGTGTCGGGCGCGTGGGCGGCGCGGTGCAGGCAGTCGAGGACCCGCACCTCGTGCCCGGCGGTGGTCAGCGCCTCCGCCACGTACCCCCCGATGAAGCCGGCACCGCCGGTGACCAGGATCCGTATCGCCCGACGCTAGCCCGGCGGACCGGCGTCGGGTCGGCGCGACCCGCACCGGTCAGCGGACCGTAAGAATCAGGGCAGCTCGAACGGCAGCTCGATGCCTTCCAGGGTGTTCGGGCACGGGCATTCCCGGGTCGCCGGGAGCCGGCCCACCACCTCGAAGAGCAGGTCACGCATCCGTGCGGTGTTCTCGCCGAACACCCGGAACACCTCCTCCTGGGTGACCGCCGCACCGCCCTCGACCCCCGCGTCCAGGTCCGTGACCAGCGCGATCGCGGTGTAGCAGAGCGCCAGCTCGCGGGCCAGCAACGCCTCCGGGTGGCCCGTCATGTTGACCAGCGAGAAGCCCAGGTCGGAGTACCACCGGGACTCGGCGCGGGTGGAGAAGCGCGGCCCCTCCACCACCACCATGGTGCCGCCGTCCACGACGTCCACAGTGGAGCCGGCGGCCATTACCGCGGCCCGCCCCACCGGGCAGTACGGGTCGGCGAAGGACACGTGGACCGCGCCGACGTCGTAGAAGGTCTGGGTCCGGCCACTGGTGCGGTCCACCAGCTGATCCGGCAGTACGAACGTGCCCGCCCCCAGCTCCGGCCGCAGTCCGCCGACCGCGCACGGCGCCAGGATCTGGCGTACCCCCAGGGAACGCAGCGCCCACAGGTTCGCCCGGTACGGAATCCGATGTGGAGGGTGCTGGTGCGCCTTGCCGTGCCGCGGCAGGAACGCCACCCGCCGGCCGTCGATCTGGCTCACCGTGATGGCGTCGCTCGGCGCCCCGTACGGGGTCTCCACCGTCACCTCGGTGGCCTTGTCGAGCAGCGCGTACAGCCCGGAGCCGCCGATCACGGCGAACTCGACCGGCCCCCCGATTTTGTCGTACCCAGCCACCTGACACCCCTCTCGGATCGTCTCCGACCCGACCCTAGAGGGTGGTCTCGGTGCCGGTACGGCGACCCAGTGTGAGAAACCGCGATCAGCTTCATCCGATTGAGGACAACCGGTCGTCCGGGGTGCGCCACTGGGCTACTGTGCGAAGAAGTGCGAGCTGTGTTTTTCGCACCGCAGCGAGCGCTCCCAGATGCGGCCCGCCCGGTTCTCCCGGGCGGGCCGCGCTCGGTCCGGCGCGGGCGTGGCGTGGGCTCGGCGCGATTAGTCCTCCCCGTCGGCGGAGGTTGGCAACTACGGTCATCATTGGGAGCTGTACGCCGGCGGAGGCGGGCCGCTCGTACCAGATCGCGTCGTCGTTAGGGAGCTATCGCGGTGCACCACGAGCCGGGCATGATCGGGGGCATGGCGAAGGAGTCGCTGGCTGGCCAGCTGTTGGTCGCGACGCCGGCGCTCAACGACCCGAATTTCGAGCGCACCGTGGTGCTGCTGGTGGCTCACGAACCGGGCGGAGCGCTCGGCGTCGTACTGAACCGTGCCACCGAAGTGCCGGTCAGCGAGGTGCTGGGCGGCTGGGGTTCGCTGGCCGGGAACCCGCCCGTGGTGTTCGAGGGCGGGCCGGTGCAGCCGGAGGCGGCGATCTGCCTGGCGCGCAGCCGTCCCGGCAGCGAGCCCAACGGCTTCAGCCAGGTCAGCGGCCCGGTCGGCACCATCGACCTGTCCCGCGACCCGGACACCATGCGAGAGAGCCTGGAGGGGGTACGCGTGTTCGCCGGCTACGCCGGCTGGGACGGCGGCCAGGTCGAGGCCGAGATCGCCACCGGCTCCTGGTTCGTATTCGACGCGCTCCCCAGCGACGCGTTCTTCCCGCAGCCCGACGACCTGTGGGCGATGGTGCTGCGCCGCCAGGGCGGCCTCACCGCCGCCGTCGCCCACTATCCGGCCGACCCGATGCTGAACTGACGGCTGGATCGTGCTGCCCGTTGCGCTGTTTCTTCGGTGATCGGCAATCCCTCCGCGGCTGTCGGACGTATCCCCAGGGGTAGCACCCGGTCGGGGGAACGACTGCGGAGGTGAACGGTATGCGTACCGCTGGGACTGTGGTTTTCCGAGCCAGCCTGGCCGCCGGACTGATAGCGGCGGCACTGGCCGGCCCCTTGACCGGAGCGGCCACCGCCGACGACGGAGGCCGACCGTTGTCCGCCCAGATGACCGGCGCCCAGGAGGCACCGGGCCCCGGTGACCCGGACGGCACCGGCACCGCCGTAATGACCGTGAATCCCGGCCAGAACGAGATCTGCTACACCCTGACCGTCAGCAACGTCGACGACGTCACCGCGGCCCACATCCACATTGCCCCGGTCGGCGAGCCCGGCCCGGTCGTGGTGCCGCTCGAGGCCCCCACCACCGGCACCAGTACGGCATGCGCCAGCGTCGCGCGTGACCTCGCCCTGGCGATCCTGATGAGCCCGTCGAGCTACTACGTCAACGTCCACAGCGTCGAGTTCCCGGCCGGCGCCGTACGGGGTCAACTGCACGGCTGATACCGCTGAGCCACCCCCCGTACGGGTGTGTACACTTGCCCAGTGCTCGCCGCAGGTGCGGGCACTGGGGCTGTGGCGCAGCTGGTAGCGCACCACACTGGCAGTGTGGGGGTCAGGGGTTCGAGTCCCCTCAGCTCCACCATTTGGGCCTTATTCAAACTCTGGCCCCTTCTGAGTCAAGATATTGATCTTGGAGTGGTTTGCGGCGTCTCTCGTCGAGGGGCGCTGCTTTGCTGTTCGGGCTACAGGAATCAGGGATGTGCTCTGACTGTCGGTGACATGGGGTTGGTCGTCGTAGGCGTCAATCCACAGCTTGGTGAAGCATGCTCGGTTGAGGAGCTTGCGGCCTTGGTCATCGGCTTGGGTGTAGAGCAGTCGCGGGTCTTCCAGGAGGAGCAGGTGGATGGCTTGGCTGCCCTGGTCGGAGTTCGTCGGCGCTGAACCGCGCAGGTGTGTTGTCCGGCGTTGAAGATGCTGACGGGTGCGTCACTGACGATGCCGAGTGGGCGGCGTGCATGCGCTCAGCATGCACCTGCATCAGCCCTCCTCGCGGGTCGGCGGCCATAGCCGATTCGTACGGTCTGACCCGGGGTGAGGGTCCG
>JBOGDG010000193.1:0-6397 GCA_050701655.1 Micromonosporaceae bacterium | reverse complement strand
AGACGGCGGCGAGCACTAGCAGTCCGATCGCGAAGCCCTGCCAGACCACCTGCACGCTGGCCAGCTGCAACCCGTTGCGGAACACCCCGACGATCAGCGCCCCGACGAGGGTGCCGGCGACGCCGCCACGGCCGCCGAACAGGCTGGTGCCGCCCAGCACGACGGCGGTGATGGAGTCGAGGTTGTACTCGATGCCGACGTTCGGGCTGGCGGAGGCGAGCCGGCCGATCAGGATCCACGCGCCGACGGCGTACAGGGCTCCCGCCACGGTGTAGACGGAGAGCAGTACGCGGCCGGTACGGATGCCCGCCAGCCGCGCCGCGTCCTTGTCGTCGCCGGTGGCGTACACGTGCTTGCCCCAGGCGGTGCCGTGCAGTGCGTACGCGAAGCAGGCGAACAGCAGCAGCATGATGATCGAGCCGTACGTGATCCGGAAGTCGCCCATCGCGAAGGTGACGCCCGTCCAGGTCATGATCGAGGGCATGTCGGCGCCGCGGACCGTGGCGCCCTCTGAGACGACGGAGTTGAGCGAGAAGAAGATGCTCAGCGTGCCGAGGGTGACGATGAACGGCGGCAGCTTCAGCCTGGTCACCAGCATGCCGTTGAACACGCCCATCGCGGTCCCGAGGAGGAATCCGACGAGCAGGGCGGCGGTGCCAGGCAGGCCCGCTCGGGTGGCGAGATTCGCCATCAGGATCGAGGAGAAGACCGCGATCGCTCCAACCGACAGGTCGATGCCGGCGGTGAGGATGATCAATGTCTGCCCGAGCGCCAGCACCGCGATCACGGTGACCTGCGCCAGCACCAGGGACAGGTTCGCCGCCGCGAGGAAACGCGGGTTCAGCGCCGAGAAGGTGATGATCGAGAGGACCAGGACGGCGACCGGCCCCAGGGTCGGATGCGCATGCAGCAGATGTTGCAGGCGCAGGCCGAGGGAGTCGGAGCGGGGTTCGGCGAAGCCGTCGCCGGGTTCGTACGCGCCGCCGGCCGCAGTCGTCGTGGCGCCACCGGGGGAGGGACCGTTCGCCGTCATGCGGCACTCCTTTCGACTGGCTGGAGAGCCGGCGCGGGATGGTACGCGTACCGTCCCGCGCCTCAGCCTTCCGCAGCGGGACTGGCCTGGCTAGCGGGTCAGCCCCAGCAGTTCTGCTTGCCCCAGGTGGAGTCCTTGGAGGCGGCGCCGTCCTGCGGCTGGTCGCTGATCAGCTCGACCCCGGTGTCGAAGAAGTCCTTGCCCTCGGTGGTGCCGGGCTTGCTGCCGTCCTTGGCGAACTTGGCGATCGACTCCACGCCGAGCGAGGCCATCTTCAGCGGGAACTGCATCGAGGTGGCGCCGATGACGCCGGACTTGACGTTGTCGACCCCGGGGCAGCCACCGTCGACGGAGACGATCGTGACGTCCTTCTCCTTGCCGGCGGACTTGAGCGCCTGGTAGGCGCCCGCGGCGGCCGGCTCGTTGATCGTGTAGACGAGGTTGATCGACGGATCCTTCTGCAGCAGGTTCTCCATCGCCGTACGGCCGCCTTCCTCGGCGCCGTCGGTCACGTCGTGCCCGACGATCCGCGCGTCGGCCTCGTCACCGATCTTGTTCTTGTCCTTGACGTCGATGCCGAAGCCCTCGAGGAAGCCCTGGTCGCGCTGTACGTCGACTGAGATCTGGTTCGGGTTGAGGTCGAGCATGGCGATCTTCGGCCGCTTGCCTTCCTTGTCGAATTTCGCCTTGGCCCACTGGCCGATCAGCAGGCCGGCCCGGTAGTTGTCGGTCGCGAAGGTCGCGTCCACCGCGTTGGCCGGGTCGGTCGGAGTGTCGAGGGCGATGACGACCATGCCCTGCTGGCGGGCCTTGTCGATCGCCGGGACGATCGCCTTGGAGTCGTTGGGGGTGATGAGGAAGCCCTTGGCGCCCGCGGAGATCAGGTTCTCGATCGCCTGGACCTGACTCTCGTTGTCGCCGTCCTGCTTCCCGGAGAAGGTCTGCAGCGAGACCCCCTGCGCACGTGCCGCCTGCTGCGCGCCCTGCTTCATCTTCACGAAGAACGGGTTGGTGTCGGTCTTGGTGATCAGGCCGACGATGGCGTCACCGTCCGTGCCGCCGGAATTGGAGCCGGTGCCCCCGCAGGCCGCGAGTAGCAACGCGGCGGACAGTGCCACCGCGGTGATTGCTCCCCGGCGACCGAGCGTCTTGCGGTCCCCGTTGCGCGTTCCGAACATCAGAATCCTCCGCGAGTCAGTGGCGGGTCTCGACAACGTTGTCACGTGAGTTTCGGCGACGTTACGCCCAGCTGTCAAGAGCCCACTTCAAATTTGTGTACGGGTAGCGCGTCAGATGTTGACAAGGTTGTCAGAGAGGGGTCAGGATGCACGGGATCTGAAGTTCGTGGACGCCGGCAGGCGAGACCGCGTTCGGTGACGGTGCGATCATTGCGGTCAGCGTGGCGACGGGCGGAGACGATCGCGAGCGATGGAGGTGGTCATGACGACGCTGGACGGGGCGCCGAGCGCCAACACCCGCCGTCCCACGATGCGTGATGTCGCCGCCCTCGCCGGTGTCGGGATCAAGACCGTGTCCCGAGTCGTGAACCGGGAGCCAGGCGTATCGCCGGCGCTGGCCGCGAAGGTGGCACGCGCGGTCGAACAGCTCGACTACCAGCCGGACGTCAACGCGAGCAACCTGCGCCGGGCAGACCGCAAGACCGCCGCCATCGCGTTGGTGCTCGAGGACGTCGCCAACCCCTTCTTCGCGGCCCTGCACCGGGCCGTGGAGGACACCGCACGGGACCGTGGGGTGCTGGTGTTCGCGGGCAGCCTGGACGAGGATCCGCAACGGGAGCGTGAGCTGGTCCGGGCGTTCACCATGCGCCGCGTCGACGGCCTCATCATCGCCCCCGCCAGCGACGACCAGAGCTACCTGTACGGCGACGTGGTACGCACCGGCACCCCCGTGGTCTTCGTGGACCGCATGCCACACGGCCTCGCCGCCGACGCCGTGCTCGCCACGAACACGGCGGGGGCCGCCACCGCAGTCCGACACCTCGAGGCCGCCGGCCACCAGCGGATCGCGTACCTCGGCGACTACCACCGCATCGCCACCGCACGAGAGCGGTTCGAGGGTTACCGCGCGGTGATGGCCGAGTCCGGCCTGACGGTCTGGCCCGAACACGTCGCCCAGGATCTGCACAGCGCGGACGCCGCCGCGAAGGTGGTCACCGCCATGCTGGAGGGCCCCGACTCGCCGACGGCACTGTTCACCAGCCAGAACCTGGTGACGATCGGCGCGGTGAGAGCGTTGCAGCGGCTGGGGAAGCAACACGAGGTGGCGCTCGTCGGCTTCGACGACTTCCCGCTCGCCGATCTGCTCGCCCCGGCGGTCACCGTGATCGCGCAGGATCCCGCGGCGATCGGCCGTACCGCGGCTGAGCTGCTGTTCCGGCGGCTGGGCGGCGAGACCTGGAAGCCGTCGCAGCACCTGATCGAGACCCGTCTCATCCCACGCGGCTCCGGAGAGATCGCCCCGCGGCGGACACCCCGATGACGGGAGCGGTACGGCAGCTGCCCGTGATCACGGTGGTGGGTGAGTCGCTCGTCGACGTGGTACGCCGTCCGGGCGACCAGGTCTCCGTACACCCCGGTGGCAGCCCGGCCAACGTGGCGGTCGGCCTCGCCCGGCTGGGCGGCTCCGTCTCCTTCGTGACGCAGTACGGCGACGACGAGCACGGACGGCTGATCCGCCGCCACCTCGACGAGAACGGCGTGGTGGTTTTCCGGGGTGGGATCGACGGCTGCGTCACCAGCGTCGCCGAGGCGAGCGTCGATGACGGTGTCGCTCGATACTCGTTCGCGATCCGGTGGGCCCTCGGTCCCCGACCGCCGCGCCCGGCGGCGGATTCGGTATGCCTCCACACGGGATCGATCGCGGCCGTCCTGGAGCCGGGAGCGTCCGCGGTCAGGGCGATGATCCGCCAGGCCCGGAAGCACATGACCATCTCGTATGACCCCAACTGCCGGCCCGCCCTGATGGGCTCCCCGGACGAGGCCCGCCGTCAGATCGAAGCGCTCGTCGCGGCGTCGGACGTGGTGAAGGTCAGCGACGAGGACCTGACGTGGCTCTACCCCGGCCGCCCGTACGATGATCTGGCGCGCTCGTGGCTCGCGACCGGGCCCGCGCTCGTCGTGGTCACCCGCGGGGCCGAGGGCTCGTACGCCGTCACGGCGACCGCCGAGGTCGTCCAGCCCCCGTACCAGGTGCCGGTGCTCGACACCATCGGGGCGGGCGACGCGTTCATGGCCGGACTCCTCGACGCGCTGCGGCGGCGTGGCCTGCTCGGTTCGGCCGCCGCCGAACAGCTCCGCGCGATCCCGCCGACCACTGTCGGCCAGCTCCTGGACGAGGCCGGCCTCGTGGCGGCGATAACGGTCTCCCGCCCGGCAGCCGATCCGCCGACCGCCGCCGACGTCGCCGCGTACCGCCACACGCTCCGATAGCGCAGGCGGCTGCAGCCGTGAGAGCCGGATCGCGCATCGGCTCGCGGGTACGTTCGTGGGGAGGACCCGAGTATGGGGATCGTCGCGTAACCGGCCGTGGAGGATCGCGATGGCACCAGGTCGACCGGCAACTGTGCGGCGGCGTACCGTGATCGCCGCTATCTTCGCGGTCGGCGCGGCCGCCGCGTGTGACGGCAGCGGGTCCGGGGGCTCCACCGGCTCCCCGGAGGTGGTCACCACCAGCGGTGCGCCCAGCACTCCGTCCGGAGTGCCCGACCTGGGTGCGGGCGAAGAGGTGGTGCGCGGCATCGACGTACCGTGGGGCCTGGCCTTCCTGCCCGGCGGCGACGCGCTGGTCGCAGAGCGGAACACGGCGCAGATCCTGCGGGTGTCGCCGAAGGGCGCCGAGCCCCGGAAGGTGTACGAGGTGCCGGGGGTGGCCGCGGGCGGCGAAGGCGGCCTGCACGGGTTGGCGCTGTCGCCACGCTACGAGGACGACCGGTACGTCTACGCGTACTTCACCGGTGAGGACGACAACCGGATCGTGCGCTTCCGGCTCGACAGCGGCCGGCCCGAGGTCATCTTCGACGAGATCGCGAAGGCCGGCTTCCACAACGGCGGGCGGATCGCATTCGGCCCCGACGGCATGCTGTACGTCGGCACCGGCGACGCCACCGACAGCGACACCTCCCAGGATCCGGCGAGCCCCAACGGCAAGATCCTGCGGCTGACGCCGGAGGGTGACCCGGCGCCGGGTAATCCGAAGTCCGGATCGCCGGTGTACAGCCTGGGCCACCGCAACGTGCAGGGCCTGGCCTGGGACGGCGCGGGCCGGATGTTCGCCGCCGAGTTCGGGCAGAACCGCCTCGACGAGGTCAACCTGATCGAGCCGGGGCGCAACTACGGCTGGCCCGGCGTGGAGGGGAAAGGTGACACCCGCGGCGGCAGGTACACCAACCCCCTGGTCACCTGGTCGACCGCGGAGGCGTCACCGTCCGGCATCGCGATCGCTGGCGACACCCTGTACATGGCGGCGTTGCGCGGCGAGCGGCTGTGGACCGTACCGCTGAGGAACGGGTCTTTGGGCAAGCCCAGAGCGCACTTCACCGGTCGGTACGGCCGGCTGCGTACGGTGGAGGTGGCTCCGGACGGCGCGCTGTGGCTCACCACGTCCAACACGGACGGTCGCGGCGACGTAAGTGACGGCGACGACCGCATCTTCCGCTTCCCCGCGCGCTGACCTGTGGCGCGCTCGCACGCCCCGGGATCGGCTCAAGATAGCGTGGAGCGATGCGCCTACCGAGCCCCGCGCCACCGGTGAACGGCTCGCTCGAGGCTGCGATCGCGCGGCGGCGTACGGTGCGCGAGTTCGCCGAGCGTGCGGTGTCGCTGGAGGACGTGGGCCGACTGCTGTGGGCCGCGCAGGGCGTCACCGGCGGAGCGGGCGAACGTGCCGCGCCGTCCGCGGGTGCCCGGCATCCGCTGTCGCTCACCCTCCTGGCCGGTACGGTGACCGGCCTGGCGCCCGGCGCGTACGGCTACCGCCCGGAGGACCATCGGCTGGAGCCGCGCGCTGCGGGAGACCTGCGAGAGGCCCTGGCTGAGGCCGCGATCGGTCCGCAGCCGTGGCTGGCGCAGGCCGCGCTGACGATCCTGATCGCGGGCGACGAAACTGGGATGCGGCACCACTTCGCCGACCAGCCGCCGCCAGGACTGCGGGGCGCGCGCTACCTGCACATGGAGGCGGGCCACGCCACGCAGAACATCTACCTGCAGGCGACCGCCCTGGGGCTCGGAGCCGTGCTCGTGGGCGGTTTCGACGACGACGCGGTCATCGCAGTGTCGGCGACGCCGTCCGGCCACGCGCCGCTGGGCCTGCTCGCCGTCGGCCATCCGGCCGACCCGAGGTGACAGC
>JBOGDG010000192.1:0-6433 GCA_050701655.1 Micromonosporaceae bacterium | reverse complement strand
GGTCAGGCCGGCCCCGCGCGCGCGACCTTCCGGCTGATCGAGATCGAGACCCAGGGCGACGTTGGCGGCACCGGGGCCGCTGACGCCTCTGCCACCCGGTGGCGGCTGGAGTTCCTGTTGCAGTCGGTGGACGATCCGAGCCTGCTGGTGCCGGCCTCGCGAACCTGGACCGACGACGGCAGTCTGCGTCGGTGGCTGGCGCGTCCGCAGGAGTTGCTGCTGGCGGAGTTGGGGCGCGCCAGCCGGATCTACCCCGAGTTGGCCGCTGGTCTGCGGTGGGCGCGGCCGTGCGGGCTCGACCTGGATGTCGACGGGGCGTATCACTTCCTGTCGGTCGTGGCTCCCGCGTTGGACGATGCTGGGTTCGGGGTGCTGTTGCCGTCCTGGTGGGACCGCCGCCGCAAGCTCGGTCTTCAGCTGTCGGCGTACACCCCGATCGACGGTGTGGTGGCCAAGCAGAGCAAGTTCGGCAAGCACCAGCTGATGGACTTCTGCTGGCAGCTGGCGGTCGGCGAAGACACCCTCAGCGATGCGGAGATCGCCGCGTTGGCGGAGACGAAAGCGCCGCTGATCCGGCTGCGCGGGCAGTGGGTGGAGGTCGACCCCGACCAGCTCAAGCGCGGTCTGGATTTCCTGACACGCGCGGCAGGCGGTCAGAAGACCGCCGGTGAGGTCCTCGCCCTGGCCGCCAGCCATCCGGACGATGTGGACACCCCGCTCCCGGTTACCGGGGTACGGGCCGACGGCTGGCTCGGCGACCTGCTCGACGGCAGCCTCGCCCGATCCCTGCAACCGGTGGCGACCCCCGACGGTTTCGGCGCCGAGCTGCGCCCGTATCAGCAGCGCGGGTTGTCCTGGCTGGCGTTCCTGTCCACGCTTGGGCTCGGGGCGTGCCTCGCCGACGACATGGGGCTGGGCAAGACCGTCCAGCTGCTCGCGCTGGAGTCGGCGGGGCGCGCGGAGCACCCGGATGCGGGCCCTACGTTGCTGTTGTGTCCCATGTCGCTGGTCGGCAACTGGCAGCGGGAGGCCGCGAGATTCACCCCTGATCTGCGGGTCTACGCCCACCACGGCGGGGAACGCCTGGCCGGCGAGGCGCTACGCGAGCGGTTGGGGCAAACGGACCTGGTCGTGACCACCTACGCCACGGCGGTCCGCGACATCGACGACCTCACCAGCCACGAGTGGCAGCGGGTCGTGCTCGACGAGGCGCAGGCGATCAAGAACAGCCTGTCGCGGTCCGCCAAGGCGGTGCGACGCCTGCGCGCCGGGCACCGCGTCGCGCTGACCGGGACCCCGGTGGAGAACCGGCTGGCGGAGCTGTGGTCCATCATGGACTTCCTCAACCCCGGGATGCTCGGGACGCCGGAGCGGTTCCGCACCAGGTACGCGATCCCGGTGGAGCGCCACGGTCTCACCGAGCCGGCCGCGCGGCTGCGGACCATCACCCGCCCGTACGTGCTGCGCAGGCTCAAGACCGATCCGGCGATCATCGACGACCTGCCCGACAAGATCGAGATCAAGCAGCACTGCCAACTCACCGCCGAGCAGGCGTCGCTGTACCGGGCGGTCGTGGACGACATGATGGAGAAGATCGAAACCACCGAAGGGATCGAGCGCAGAGGCAACGTGCTCGCGGCGATGGCCAAACTCAAGCAGGTGTGCAATCACCCGGCGCTGCTGCTGCACGACCGTTCCGCGATCGGCAAACGCTCGGGGAAGATGATCCGCCTCGAGGAGATCCTCGAAGAGATCCTCGCCGAGGGCGACAAAGCGCTGTGCTTTACCCAGTTCACCGAGTACGCCGAGATGTTGCTGCCCCATCTGTCCGCCCGCTTCGGCACCGACATCGCATACCTGCACGGCGGCACCCCGAGGAAACGCCGCGACGACCTGGTAACCCGGTTCCAGTCCGGCGACGGGCCACCGATCTTCCTGCTGTCGCTGAAGGCCGGAGGCACCGGCCTCAACCTCACCGCCGCCAACCATGTGATCCACCTCGACCGGTGGTGGAACCCCGCGGTGGAGAACCAGGCCACCGACCGCGCCTTCCGGATCGGGCAGAAACGCAACGTGCAGGTGCGCAAGTTCATCTGTGCCGGCACCCTCGAAGAGAAGATCGACGAGATGATCGAGGAGAAGAAGGCCCTGGCCGACCTGGTGATCCGCGACGGCGAAGGCTGGCTGACCGAGCTGTCCACCCGCGACCTGCGTGAGGTGTTCGCCCTGTCGGAGGGAGCCGTCGGTGAATAGCACCTGGTACCCACCCCCATCGCGCCCGCGGCCCGTGGACGGCGGCGTGAAGGCCCGCAGTTCCCGCGGCGCGATCGCGGCGACGTGGTGGTCGCAGCGGTTCGTCGCCGTGCTGGAAGACATCGGCATGGGCAACCGGCTGCAGCGTGGCCGCAACTACGCCCGCAGAGGCCAGGTGATCTCCCTCGACATCGACGCCGGCATGGTCACCGCCCGGGTCCAGGGCAGCAGGTCACGCCCCTACCGGGTCCGCATCGGCGTCACCGCGTACGGCAAGCTCGAATGGGCCAAGCTGGAACAAGCCCTGGCCGACAACGCCTGGTACGCCGCCAAGCTCCTCGCCGGAGAGATGCCCGACGACATCGAAGACGCCTTCGCGGGTCTCGGGCTTCCACTGTTCCCGGCGGCCGCCGAACAGCTGTCGATGGACTGCTCCTGCCCGGACTGGGAAAGCCCCTGCAAACACCTCGCGGCCGTGTTCTACCTGCTGGCCGAGGCCTTCGACGACGACCCGTTCAACATCCTCGCCTGGCGCGGCCGGGAACGCGACGAACTGCTGGCCAACCTGCACGCCGCCCGCTCCGGAGGCCCACCGGCCGCCGACTCCGCCGAAGCGGTCGGAACCCCCCTGATCGAGTGCCTCGACTCGTACTACGCACTGCAAGCTGACCTGCCTGTCACGCCTCCCGCCACGAGCGCCAGCACCGCCCTGCTCGACCAGCTGCCCCCGGTGAACCTCGCCCTCCGCGGACACACCATCACCGAACTGCTGCGACCCGCCTACCTCGCCCTCGCCGATCCCCACCTCGGCCAACCTCCCCAGGGCAAGGCCCCGACATCGCGGTAGCCGACCGGGCGGCGCAGTCGATCCGGCGTCATCCGGCCTGCCGACGGGAGGGGCACGGCGCGTGCTGGCGTGCCGTAGCATCGCTCCATGCAGCCGCGCCGCCACCGGATGCGCAAGCGGCAACACCGTGAATCGGCGCGTGACTGGATACGGTCTGGCGCGAACGTCACCGTGAAGACCTACGCCAAGCGTTACGGCGTCGACTGTCACACCACCTTCGACGACCTCAGCGCCATCGGGTTAGGGCTCGGCAGTTCTTCTTGCCGAAGATGTACTGGATCTTGTAGCCGGTGGCCCGTTCGTCCGCCCGGTCTTTCGCCAACGGACGGTGTCGGTGCCGCAGCCGGACTTGAATTCGTACGCGATCTTCTCCCGGTGGTTCACCGCGTCGTACTTGCGGGTCGGGTCGCCGCCGGGGATCCGATCCTGGCAGCACCAGTCCGGGCCGCCGAGGCCGATGTTCTCGGCGAGGAGCCGCTCGAACGCCTTGCCGCGGGCGTCGTTGCCCATGTTGGGTACGTACAGGTTGCGCCACTTCTCCCAGGACAGTGGCTTCTTGCCCTCGGCCTGCTTGCGGGCAAGGTAGCGGTTCCACGCGGCGAACACGTGCTCCTTGGTGCCCGGTGTCTTGCCAGTGGTGTCGACGCCGTACCGCAGCAGTTCACGCTGGCTGCTCGGCAGCTCCAGATTGCGCGCCGTCTCGCCCGGATTCCGGTAGTCGTACGTACGCCCCGAGGTGTTCGGGGTCGACGACTGGCCGTTGAAGCCGGGAAGCTGGTTGCGGGGTGGTGTCGGCTTGGTGATGCGGTAGAGGTCGGCGCACTTCGTTCCGCTCGGAGCGGCGGCGACCTGCGGGGCCGCGCCGAGCGTGCCGGCGAGCAGCCCCGCCGCGACCGCGACCACCGCGGACCGGGCCCATCGTGCTGGACTCACAGAGACTTCCCTTCCAGAGCTGATCTGGCAGGGACATCACCAGCGATCGGTGCCCAGGCGATGATCACTGCCCCCGTTCGATGACATCGGCGCCCGACGATGCCAGCACTGGCAAGTCCTCATCGGACCCTGCCTGCAGGGCGCCGGCGGTTGATAGGGTGCGACTCGGATCAGCAGGGGGTGGTCATGGCGGGGGCGGAGTCGCCGGAGCGGCAGCTGTACGACTGGTGCGAGGGGCTGGATCCGGTGCTGGCCCGGCTGCGGGATTTCGAGCTGCCGGAGGACTTCCCTTCGACTTCTCGTCGGCCTCCCTGGACCGGTTGGAGGAAGTCCTGCTGGAGCGCTTCGGCCCGGGGGTGGCGCCCGCGCGCGACACCGGCTTCACCGACTCGGTCATGGGATACGTTGATGAGACGCTGATCCGGCTCGCTGGCGGCGGCTGGGGCTGGCAGACGGATCCCGGCGAGTACGCCGACACGCCGCTGGTGCACCCCGACGACGCGCTGGAGCTGCCGCCGATCTCGCCGCTGCGGCTGATGGTCCAGGCGGTACGGGCGCGTACCGGGAAGGAGTTCTCCGCGGCGTACCAAAGGCTGCGGGAGGCGGTGGCGCGGCACCAGGAGCGGGACCCGTCGTGGTCACCGGTGAACGCCCAGGCAGACCGTCCCCGCCACGAGTGGTTGGTGAATTGGCTCGCCACACGCGAAGCCGGCTTCGCCGGATGGGTCACCGAGTCCGGCCGCGAAGCTGACACCTGGGACTTCTCCGAGGATTCGCTCGACGCGCTCGAGAGCCTGGTACGCCAGCGGATCCCCACGCTGGAGGCGATCGACGAGCCGGCCAACACCGACTTCGTCCAGGGCGCGGTCTGGTATTTCGGCGAGGTCGCCGTACGCCACAAGGGCGCGACCTGGTGGTACGTACCCGACGACGCGGACAGCGGCGGGTACGAAGCCAGCGGCAATCCGTGGGTCGGCGAGCCGTACGTCATGCAGCCCGGCGACGACGGCCACGTCGGGATGCCGGTCGCCGAGCTGGAGGCCCCCCCTGCTGGACGCGGCGCCTGGGGTGCTGCGCCCACGTTTCGCGTCCTTCCGCTGACGTGTCTCCGGCGTGGCTCGACATGACGAACGGCTGGGGGCTCAGGGCCGTGGCACCACTTCGGCGAGCGAGAGGCTGAATCGGCCGTCCGGATCGGTCCACCAGTGCCGGAGTGCGAAGCCGGCGCGTGCCAGCTCCCGGTCCAGGCCGGCGCGCCGGAATTTCGCCGACACCTCGGTACGTAGCTCCTCGTCAGCGGTGAACTCGACGGTCAGGTCCAGCGCCGCCAGGTGGACCCGCATCGCCTCCGTCGCCCGCAGCCGCATCTCGATCCACTCGTGCTCGGCGTCCCATAGCGCTACATGGTCGAACCGGTCGACGTCGAAGTCTGCCCCCAGTTCCCGGTTCAGTACGTGCAGCATGTTGCGGTTGAATTCCGCGGTGACTCCGGCGGCGTCGTCGTAGGCCGGGACCAGCACCGCCGGGTCCTTGACCAGGTCGGCGCCGAGCAGGAACCACTCGCCGTCCCGCAGCGCCGAGCGCAGTTCGGCGAAGAACCGTTGGCGCTGCGCCGGCACCAGGTTGCCGATGGTGCCGCCGAGGAAGGCGACCAGGCGGGCCGAGCCGTCGGGCAGCTCTGCGAGGTGCTCGGTGAAGTCGCCGACGGTGCCGTGGACGTCCAGCTCGGGGTACTCCGCGGTGAGCGCGGCGACGGCGTCACGCAGCGCCGGTGCGGAGACGTCGAACGGTATGAATGCGCCGAGCGTGCCGTGCGTGCGCAGCGCGTCCAGCAGCAGCCGGGTCTTCTCCGAGGATCCGGAGCCGAGCTCGATGAGGGTCTTCGCCTCGGTGACCCGGGCGATCTCGTGTGCCCTGACCGTGAGTACGGCACGTTCGGCGCGGGTCGGGTAGTACTCCGGCAGCCGGGTGATCTGCTCGAACAGCTCGCTGCCCCGCGCGTCGTAGAACCACTTCGGCGGCAGCTGCTTCGGGCTGACAGTGAGGCCCGCGCGCGCGTCGGCCCGCAGCCCCGCCGCCAGGTCCGACTCATCCAGGTAAGAGTCCAGCTCGGGTACGTTCACGCCTCATCCCATCTAGATCGGCAGCGGGGAAATGTCCACGGTGGAGTCGGTGACGGTGACCAGTTGGCCGTCGGGCAGCTCCCGCCACTGTGGGTCGGTGTCGTACGGCTCGGAGGCGAGCACCACGCCATCGGCGCTCTGGCGTACCCACAGCGAATGCACCAGTGTGGTGGCGACCCCGGTGACGCCGTCGGTGAGCAGCAGGTTCAGCCGGGAGCCGGGCGCCGCGGCGGCGACCGCGGCGGTGGTGGCGGCCACCGCCTCGGCTGGCTCGGCG
>JBOGDG010000191.1:0-6440 GCA_050701655.1 Micromonosporaceae bacterium | reverse complement strand
ATCCTGTACAGGGGAATTCGGCAACGACTGCGCTACGCCGGTGTGCTCCGTCGGCTGACGCGCGACAGTCGTCCGCCACCTGATTCGCGACAGCGGGCCGCACGGATCTGCCGAAAACCGTGCGCCAATCTGCCTAAGACATCGGGAGAGCGCCTTTGACCGTCGCCGAGCCGCAGGGCTGATGAGCCGCGGACTCGATGCCTCCGAACCGTTCGACCCTTCGCAACACGGGGGCCACGCGGCGTTCGGGCCAGGATCTTGGCGGGAGATCCCTCAGCACCACACCTACGAGGCCCCCCGACGAGACAGCTTGTCCAGGTCGCGCACGCAGAAACGGTGGTGTTCCCATTCCTCGTTGAGCACGGTGCCGAGGCATTGCCGCACACGCCGGCCCCTGGCATACGGGGGCCATCTGTCGTCGCCCGGCACCGGCGCGGGTTCTGCGAGCTGCTCGGGTGTGACCTCGGCCAGCCAGGCCTCGACCTCCGACGCCTGGCGATCGCGCACGGTTAGCACTTCGTCGAGACCCGGCCGGGCGGACTTGTCCAGCCCCAGCCCCTCCTGATCCGGCACGAACGGAGATGCCAGTCCCATCGCCGTGAACGGCTCGGTCACCCCGAGTACGCAGCGCCGAAACCACGAGTCGTGCACGAAGACGAGATGACGCAGAGTCTCGACCATCGACCACTCGCCGTCGACGCTGTGATTCTCGCTGCCCTCGGGCATAGACCGGGCCCGCTCGGTAGTCGTCGCCCACGCCTTCCGCAGCTGTCGCCAAGCCTCGCGCAGGTCGGCCGGCTCATCTGAACGGATCAGCAGCCGCACCGGGTGCCGGCGGTCGAGCTCCGCCTCGACGTACGACATCACCTCCACGCCGTTGACCACCAGGTTGGTGACCAAGCCGTCAATCTCAACGTCCTGCATGACCACGCCGACCAGCCGCGCCCTACTAAGGTCGCACTCGCGGAACTCCGCGCCCGTGAGGTCTTCGTCGTCGAAGCGTCGCATGCGGACAGACTAGCCGGATCGCGCACACAGACGAATAGGCCATCGCCGACAGCGCAAACCATCCACCAGGCCACAATCACGCGCGGGAACCGCGATCTTGACCGCGCGGGGCTCAAACGCTCGCACATAGCCGCGTTGAGTGCGCCCTTAGGGTGTCGCACATCAACTGGCAGAGATGTGTCGCGCATCAGGTGTCGGATCACACTGCGCTACGCCGGCTGCACTACGCCGGCATGGCACGTACGGCGGTGTGGATGCGCTGGGCTGCCTCCTGCGGAGACATCGTGGCGGTGTCGAGAAGGAGAGCGGCGTCTGGGAAGGGCTCGGTCTCGCCCAGGCACGAAGTCGGCTGGCGTCGTCACCGGTACGCCGGGCCGCGATCCTGGCGGCTGCTACGTCGCGGGGGGCGTGAACGTAGACGGTGAGCCACGAGGCGTCGGGAACGGCCTTCGTGATCGCGCCAACGGCTTCGAGCTGACCGAGATGCACCACGGGCACCTGGTCGCCCAGGAGTCGCAGCAGCTCGGGCCGGTCGACCACGTAGACGGACTCGTACCGGCTGTTCTCCCAGATCACCTCACCGCGTTCACGTAGCCGCTGGATGTCGGCTGGCGTCGTCATGCGGTACCCGGTGGTCCTTCCCGGTCCGGCCTTGATCCGGGGGAACTGGATGTACGCCGGGTCAAGCTGCCGTAGCTCGCGAGTGATCGTGTCCTTCCCAGACGCGGGCGGCCCGTAGAGGATGACGCCTCTCACTCGGCCTCTCCGAGGATCGAGGCGAGGAGGTCTCGGGCCTGGGTCTGGAGCGGCGTACTGGAGGTGGAGTTGTCGATCAGGACGTGCGGCACGGGCGGCCTGAAGTCGACATCGATGGAGGCGAGGTAGCCGGGCCAGTCGGCGAGCTTGGCCGTGTCGCGGGCTGCGCCCCTGTGGCGTAGGTACAGGTGCATCGTGCTGACCAGTGCGGAGCTGGCTGCCCAACTCCGGAAGACCGAGCGGTTCGTACGCCGTCTCGTAGCCGAACGACGCATCGAGTACGTCAAGGTGGGTCGCTCCGTGAGGTTCGAGGCGGCTGCCGTGGCGGCGTACATCGAGCGGAACCGCGTCGTGCCCATGTCGCGCGCCGAGCTGCGGCGGTCGCTGTGGCAGGTGGCCTGATGGCCAACAAGAAGGGCCGCCGACCTTTCGGCAACATCCGGCAGCGAGCGTCCGGCCGGTTCCAGGCCCGGTACGTCGGACCAGACGGGCATCGAGCGCACCGCCCCGCACACCTTCGAGACCGAGGACCAGGCCGACAACTGGCTGACCCTCGTGCGTGCCGAGATCATCAAGGGCGACTGGACGCCTCCGGAGGCCGGCGAGGTCGAGTTGGGGGACTACGGCGCTCGGTGGATCAGCGAACGCAAGCTCGCACCGCGCACCCGCGAGGGCTACGAGGACCTGTTCCGCCTGCACGTCCGCCCGCACCTGGGCTCGCTGATGCTCAACGCGGTCAAGCCGCGACCATCCGAACGTGGCGGAAGCGGCTGCTTGCCACGGGCACGCCAGAACCGCAGGCGGCGAAGGCGTACAGCCTGCTCCGGGCGATCTTCAACACGGCCGTGAAGGAGGACGAGCTAGTACGCGAGAACCCGTGCCGGATCAAGGGGTACGACCGGTACCACACCCCTGAGCGGTCGACGGCCACAGTCGAACAGGTCCACAAGCTGGCGTCGGCCATGCCGGCGCGGTACGCGGCGCTGATCATCGTGGCGGCCTACTCAGGTCTGCGCTGGGGCGAGCTGGTGGCGCTGCGTCGATCGGACCTGGATCTTTCGGCAAGGACGATCCGGGTAACCCGGAAGTTGGCGAAGCTGCGTCAGGGCTTGGTGTACGGCGCACCCAAGTCGGAGGCCGGCAAGCGCACGGTGACTCTGCCCGCCGTGGCGGTGCCGGTGCTCACTGAGCACTTGAAGGAGTACGTCGACCGGGACGCGTCGGCGCTGATCTTCACCGGGGCCAAGGGTGCACAACTGCGATCCAGCAACTTCCACAACACCACCAAGTGGACCGAGCTGGTCAAGTCTGTGGGGCTCCCGGCCGGCTTTCACTTCCACGACCTGCGCCACACCGGCAACGACCTGGCTGCCCGCTCGGGAGCGACTACGCGGGAGCTGATGCACCGCATGGGCCACGGGAGCATGCGCGCTGCCCTGATCTACCAGCACGCGAGTAGCGAGCGTGACCGCGAGATCGCGGATGCCATCGACAAGCGGATCAAGGCCGAGATCCGGAAGCGCGACGCCAAGAAGAAGGCCGGCGAGAAGGTGGCCCGGCCGAAGAAGCGCCGGCCCAGGGAGAGCGAGTGAATGGCCCGCTAATGGCCCGAGAGGCGAACCGGCCCCGAACATGACGAAGGCCCAGGTCTGGCGAAACCGTCTCTGACCTGGGCCTTTGTGGTGTGGAGCGGACGACGGGAATCGAACCCGCGTAGCCAGTTTGGAAGACTGGGGCTCTACCATTGAGCTACGTCCGCACTCCGCCGGTGACCGGCGGCGGGTCTAGCGTAGCGGGCGATCTCGCCATAGTCCGAACCGGATATCGGCTCCGTGTCGGCACCGCCTAGACTGGCACCGCCCGGGGTGTGGCGCAGCTTGGTAGCGCACTCGCTTTGGGAGCGAGGGGCCGTGGGTTCAAATCCCGCCACCCCGACCGGCTGGTCATCGATCAGGGGCCCGACGTGGGTCCCTGATCACCCACCCAATATTGATCAAGGAGTACGCCGTGAAGAGCACCGTGGAGACGTTGAGCCCGACCCGGGTAAAGCTGTCGATCGAGGTGCCCTTCGCTGATCTGGAGCCAAACGTACGCAACGCGTACAAAACGATCGGCGAGCAGGTACGGGTGCCGGGCTTCCGGCCAGGCAAGGTCCCGACCCGGCTGATCGATCAGCGGATCGGCCGTCCCGCGGTGCTGGAGGAGGCGGCGCGTGAGGCGATTCCGGAGCACTACCTGGCGGCGATCCGCGAGCACGATGTGAAGGTGATCGGCACTCCCAACGTGGAGATCACCAAGCTGGAAGAGACCGAGCAGTTCGCCTTCACCGCCGAGGTCGACGTACGTCCCGAGGTGGAGCTGCCCGACCTGGGCGGGCTCACCGCGACGGTGGACGAGCTCGAGGTCACCGAAGAGGAGATCGACGAGCAGGTCAGCAGCCTGCGGGACCGGTTCGCCACGCTGAAGGGCGTGGAGCGGCCGGCACAGGAGGGTGACTTCGTCCAGATCGACCTGACCGCCACCGTGGACGGCGAGGAGGTGCCGGGCGGGTCCGCGACCGGGATCTCGCACGAGGTCGGCTCCCAGAAGCTGCTGGACGGGCTCGACGAGGCGCTGGTCGGCATGACCGCCGACGAGGAGAAGACCTTCACCACCCAGCTGGTGGGCGGCGACTACGCCGGCCAGGACGCCGATGTCGCGGTGACCGTGAAGACGGTACGGGAGCGCGAGCTGCCGCCGCTGGACGACGACTTCGCCCAGCTGGCGAGCGAGTTCGACACGCTCGAGGAGCTGCGGGACGACGTACGCGGCCGGGTGGAGCGGATGAAGCAGATGCAGCAGGCGTACCAGGCCCGGGACAAGGTCCTCGAAGTGCTGCTGGCCGCCACCGACGTGCCGGTGCCGGAGGGTGTCGTCGCCGAGGAGGTCGACTACCGGCGGCAGGCGATGTCCGACCAGCTGGAGCGGATCGGCTCCAGCCTGGAGGAGTACCTCGCCGAGGACGACCGGTCCGAGGATGACCTCACCGAGGAGCTGACCAACACCGCCAGCGACGCGGTGCGTACCCAGATCCTGCTGGACGTGATCGCCGACGCCGAGCAGGTGGGCGTCGACGACACCGAGCTGACCCAGGAGGTGCTCACCCGCGCCCAGCAGGCCGGGGTGGCGCCTCAGGAGTACGCCGAGCAGCTGCAGCGCAGCGGCCAGCTGCGCGCCATCGTCGCCGACGTACGGCGGGGCAAGGCGCTCGCCGTGGTGGTCGACCGGGCCACCGTCACCGACTCGGCGGGCAAGCCGGTCGACCTCTCCGCGCTGCGTCAGTCCCCGGAGGACGACGCGGCGGCGGAAGGCGAGCCGGCTCCGCAGTAGTGCGGTGTTCGTACCGGTCCGGCGGAGCCGGATGCGCTGAGAGCGAACAGGCGTGCGGGTACGGGCCGGCGCGGCGACCAGCGGCTAGGGTCGGCTGTAGACGTCGTACGTGACGTGGCCGGCTCCGCAACCAGGGCGCCGGAGGTATCCGACAAGATCGCGAAGGGCTGCCATGTCAGAGCTTCACATTCCGGCCGTGGCCACGAGCCCCCAGTCTCCGGCTCCGTCACCGTCGAGCCGTATGGACCCCGCGGGTGGCGGCTTCGACGACCTGGTCTACAACCGGCTGCTCCGGGAGCGGATCATTTTCCTCGGCAGCGAGGTGGACGACAAGATCGGCAACCAGATCTGCGCCCAGCTGCTGCTGTTGGCGGCGGAGGACCCGGGCCGGGACATCTTCCTCTACATCAACTCGCCCGGTGGCTCGGTGTACTCGGGCATGGCGATCTACGACACGATGCAGTTCGTCGCCAACGACGTGGCGACGGTGGCGATGGGCCTGGCGGCGTCGATGGGCCAGTTCCTGCTCTGCGCCGGCGCCCAGGGCAAGCGGTACGCCCTGCAGCACACCCGGATCATGATGCACCAGCCGTCGGGCGGCATCGGTGGTACGGCGGCCGACGTCGCGATCCAGGCCGAGCAGATGCTCTACACCAAGCGCACCATCCAGGAGCGGATCGCCTTCCACACCGGCCAGCCGGTGGGCCAGATCGAGACCGACTCCGACCGGGACCGCTGGTTCACCGCGGAAGAGTCGAAGGACTACGGCTTCATCGACCGGGTGATCAGCGGGGCCGAGCAGGTGCCCGCCGGTGCCGGAACCCGCAACTGACGGCCGGCTGCGAGATAGAGGAGAAGAACGTGCGCGAGCAGTTCACCACCGCCGCCGAGCGGTTGATGGCCCCGGTGCAGAACCGATACATCCTGCCGTCGTTCGTCGAGCGCACCTCGTACGGCGTGAAGGAGATGAACCCGTACAACAAGATGTTCGAGGAGCGGATCATCTTCCTCGGGGTGCAGATCGACGACGCGTCGGCCAACGACGTGATCGCCCAGCTGATCTGTCTCGAGTCGATGGATCCGGACCGCGACATCACGATGTACATCAACTCGCCCGGCGGGTCGTTCACCGCATTGACCGCGATCTACGACACGATGCAGTATGTGCGCCCCGACATCGTGACCAGCTGCGTCGGCCAGGCCGCGTCCGCCGCGGCGGTGCTGCTCGCCGCCGGTACGCCCGGCAAGCGGATGGCGCTGCCCAATTCGCGGATCATCATCCACCAGCCCGCCACCGAGGGCGGCTA
>JBOGDG010000190.1:0-6443 GCA_050701655.1 Micromonosporaceae bacterium | reverse complement strand
GACCAGCACTCTCATCGGCGCCGCTGTCATGGGCGGCGAGGGCAGCGCGCAGCGCGGCGGCCTGGGCGGGGCTCAGCTGACCGATCAGCCCCAGCAGCGCGGTGCCGGGGTCGCCGCTGGCGTCCAGCGCCTCCCGCATCAGGTTGGCGCTGTGCTGCTCCCGGCTCATCACCGGCCGGTACCGGTACGCCCGGCCAGCCGGCTCCCTTCGCAGCCACCCCTTCTTGTAGAGGTTGTCCATCACGGTCAGAACCGTGGTGTACGCCAGCTGCCGCCGCACCGTGAGGTCGGTGTGGATCTCGCGCACGGTCGCGCTCGTGTCGCGTGACCACAGCAGCTCCATGATCACCGACTCCAGCTCGCCAAAGCCCTTCACCCGCACGCCTCGATCAGGTCAGATTCTCGACGTAGAACCAGTCGAACGGCGCCCACGGCAGATTGCGCAGCACCGTGGAGTACACCAGGAAGACCACCAGGTATCCCACCCACACCGGCACCGGAAGGCGCAGCTGCCGCAGCCGCACCCCGAAGGTCCAGTTCGCCACCCAGACCAGGTACGCGTACGCCGCGAACGGCACCGCGACCAGCGCCGCCAGATGGTGCCGGGCCGCCTGGATCAGGTCGCCGTGCAGCAGGAACCACACCATCCGGGTGCCCCCACAGCCCGGCCCGTCGATCCCGAAGAGCATGTGCCACCCGCACGGCCCGGTCGGGTCGGCCACCCGGTCGGTGGGGTTGAACGCCAGGATGTACCAGACCACGGCGCCGGCCACCGGCAGCACCGTCAACGGGGCCAGCCGCCGCCACCAGCGCGCTCCCCGACTCGCCTGCTGACTCTGGGCGGTCGCCGCAGCTTCGTACACCCGATCCTCACTCCCACCATCTACTAGGTTGCTTAGGAGAATAAGGTACGCGGTGCGTCGTGTCCGCCCCTGCCCGCCCGGCCCACCGCCTCGATGTGATCGGATGGGGACGACGGACTGATGTCGAAAAGGGGCGGTTTCCATGGCCAACGAGCTGCAGATCGAGGATGTCAAGACCGGTGACGGCGCCGAGGCGAAGCCGGGGCATTCGGTGAGCGTGCACTACGTCGGCACCCTCACCAACGGCGAGAAGTTCGACTCCTCGCGCGACCGCGGAGAGGCGTTCGAGTTCAACCTGGGCGCCGGCCAGGTGATCCACGGCTGGGACCAGGGGGTCGCCGGGATGCGGATCGGCGGCGTACGCAAGCTGGTGGTCCCCCCGCACCTCGGGTACGGCGAGCGCGGCTTCCCGCCGGTGATCCCGGCCAACTCCACCCTGGTCTTCGAGGTGGAGCTGCTCGGCGTGGCCTGAGCGGTGAAGCTGCTCGGCGTGGCCTCAGCGGCCGCACGCTCCGCGTCGAAGAGCGGCGGCCCTAGGTCGCGAAGACGGTGAAGCCGGCGATGCGCCGCTTCCCGTCAACCTGGAACTCGACGAACAGCCGGTGCTCGCCGCGCTCGGCGAAACGGGTCGTGAAGGCCAGCCCACCGTCCTTGGCCTTGGCGGAGCGTACGTCGAGCATCGCCAGCGAGGTGGCGTGCAGCACGGTGAGGCTGCCGCCGGACGCCCCGGGCAATGTGGCTCCGGGCAATGTGAACCGCAGCGTGGACTCGCGGCCCACCTTGGGCTGCGCGATGCCGCCGACCCGGGTCACCGTCACGCCGTCCACGGTGACCGACGCGGCGGGCTCCGGCAACGGCTCGAACGTCGTGTCGCCCGGCACCACGAACGGCACCCCGAGCAGGATCGGGTGCACGGTCTCCACGCTCACCCGGGGCACGAACTCCGCGTACAGCCGGTACTGACCACCGTCCGGCACGGTGATCGCGGCCCGCCAGACCTCGCCGTCGAGCTTCGGCTCCAGATGCTGGTACGCGTGCATGTCGTCCCGCACCACGTACAGGTGCAGCCGCCGGCCGCGGTGCTCGTCGTACTGGGTGAGCGGCCGGTTGTGCTTGTCGCGGATCCGGAACGCCACCGGCGTCGACTCGCCCCGCTTCTGCGGCAGCGTCACCGGCTCCAGATTGAACCCGTCGTGCGTCTCGATCAGCCCGTCGCCGTGCGTGGCGGCCGCGGGCGACTCACCGTCCCGGTTGAACAGGACGATGCTGCCCACGACCGCCGCGACCACGACAGTGGCGATCACCAGCCGAGATATCCACGGTGTCTTTCCCACGGCCTGGTTCCTCCCGTCGGCGCGACAGGAGCGTACATCCCCTCAGCCGAGCTGAGGCTTGACGACGACCAGCCCCTGCTCGATGCCGCTGATGATCACGGTGCCGCTGGCGAAGTACGGGTACACGCTCCAGGCCCCGTTGAAGTCGGCCGCGTCGCCCTTCGGGTAGATGTCGAAGTAACCCACCTCGGTGAGCTCCCCGTCGGCGACCTTGGCGAGGTCGAGGATCCGCAGCCCCGCCTGGTAGTTCGCCTGGTACGAGTGGCCGCCCTTGACGTACTGGTTGTGGTCGATCGCGGTGGCCGGCGAGCTGTACGTGCCGGTGTGCTTCGGCGCGTCGATGTCGGCGAGATCCCAGACGTAGGTCTTGGTGTGCTTGTCGGTGCCCTGCGCCTCGTCCAGCTCATCGTCGAGCAGGAAGTAGCGCTGGTCCTCGGTCAACCAACCCTGATGGGTGTACGAGGCACCCTCATACCCCTGTCGCGCGATCTGCTTCGGGCTGGCCTTGTCGGTGACGTCGACGATGGTCACGGTGTCTTCGTTGGAGTTGACGCACAGCTCGCGGCCGGCGTAGTCGGCGTCCGGTCCGTTGTAGACCACGCACTGGGTGTCGTGGGTGTAGCCGTCCTCGCTGACGCAGCCGGCCTCGGCGGGCGCCTTCGGCTCCCGGATGTCGACGATGTGCGGGCCGCCCTCGCAGGTGTCCGAACCGACCGCGTACGCGTACCCGGTCTCCTCGTTGATCGCGATGTTGTGCGCCGGGCCGAACTTGTCGTAGTGCGCGTCCTCGGTGAACGTCTGCGGTTTCGCCACGTCACGCAGCCGGGTCAGGTCGAAGACCTGCATGCCGTGCCCAGCGATCGCGTCGGCGACCACGTACGCGTGATCCTTGTAGACCTTCACGTCCCGCCAGATCGCGCTGCGGCCGCCGTGGGACGGCAGGTTGCCCAGGTAGACCGGGTTCGCCGGGTCGGTGACGTCGACAAAAGCAGTTCCGTTGGTACGCCCCATCAGGGCGTACTCCTTCTTGGTGGTCGAGTCGGTCCAGCCCCAGATGTCGTTGCCGTTGCCGCCGCCGATCTTGTTCAGCGGCAGCACGCTCATCAGGTCCACGTTCTTGCAGGGATACTTGTTCGCCTGGCCGTCCTTGCACGGGACCGGTTTGCCGGTGATCGGCTTGTCCCGGGCGGCCGCCTCGTGGTCGGCCATGAAGGCGCGTAGCGCCGCCTGGCCTTCCGGGGTTTCCGGGTCGTGGGCGGCGACCGGCGCTCCCAGCGCCAGCATCGTCGCGATCGCGAGCCCGGCCGCGCCGGCGACGCTCCTCAGTGGACTTCTCGACGTACCCATCTCGACGGTTCCTCCCCAGGTGGCAGCCGCATGGACTGCAGCGCAACCTAGTTCGGAGATCAGCCGGTATCGCTGGTGTGGCTGGTAGTCGCCAGGCGATATCACCTGCCGCAACTCCGTAAACACACTGCGTTAACAGAGTCTTAGGAGCCGGATAAGAGTCCGTCCAGGCGCGGGTTTTCGCTTCTTGTGCGACCCCTCCCGCCTCGCTAGCTTCAACCCAGCGGAGTCTCGCCGAAACGTTCGGCAGATCCGTAAAGCCTGGGGAGGCACTGTGCGACTATCGCTACCTGCCAAAATCGGCGCCGCTGTGGCGTGCGGTTTGGCACTGCTCACGATGGCCAACGGGCCGATATCGGCCCACGACCCTGACTCCGTCGAGGGCCAGGAGTCGATCCGCCGGTTCGAGGCCGACCGCCAGCCCGCACAGCGGCTGCAGGCGGTCACGAACGCCAGGGTGCCCTGCCAGAACGGCACCGCCGGCAACTACCCGTGCAACAACGTCGACCTGATGAGCTTCCTGCCACTGGCCGACATCGGTGGCGGCAACGGCAACGACATCTGGGGCTGGACCGACCCGAGCAACAACCGGGAGTACGCGATCATGGGCCGCACCAGCGGCACCTCGTTCGTGGACATCACCGACGCGGAGAACCCGCGCTACCTCGGCAACCTGCCGACCGCGACCTCCAACTCCAGCTGGCGTGACCTCAAGGTCTACAACAACCACGTGTTCATCGTCTCGGAGGCCTCCAGCCACGGGATGCAGGTGTTCAACCTGACCCGGCTGCGCGGCGTCACCACCCCGCAGACCTTCACCGCCGACGCCCGCTACACCGGCTTCGGCAGCTCGCACAACATCGCGATCAACGAAGACTCCGGCTACGCGTACGCGATCGGGTCGAACACCTGCAGCGGCGGCCCGCACATGGTGAACATCCAGAACCCGACCTCGCCCACCAACGCGGGCTGCGTCAGCAGTGACGGCTACACCCACGACACCCAGTGCGTGAACTACAACGGCCCGGACGCCGACTACCGGGGTCGCGAGCTGTGCTTCAGCTCCAACGAGGACACGCTGACCATCGTCGACGTGACCACCAAGTCCTCGCCGCGGCAGATCGTGAAGAAGACGTACAGCGGCTCGGCGTACACCCACCAGGGCTGGCTGACCGAGGACCAGCGCTACTTCCTGCTCGACGACGAGCTGGACGAGCAGCGGCAGGGTGTCAACACCAAGACCTACATCTTCGACCTGGCCAACGTGGACGCTCCGGTGCAGACCGGCACGTACACCTCGTCGGTCGCCGCGATCGACCACAACCAGTACGTCAAGGGCAACTACACGTACCAGGCCAACTACCGGGCCGGGCTGCGCATCCTCGACGTCACCGGGGCCGGCAACGGCACGCTCACCGAGCGGGCGTTCTTCGACATCTACCCGTCGAGCAACAGCGCCAGCTTCAACGGCGCGTGGAGCAACTACCCGTACTTCGCCAGCGGCAACGTGATCGTCAGCGGCATCGAGCAGGGGCTGTTCGTGCTGCGGCCCAACCTGGGTACGCCGTCGAACGACTTCTCGGTGTCGGTGTCGCCGGCCTCCGGGTCCACCGATCCGGGTGGCTCGGTGTCCGCGACCGTCAGCACGGCGACCACCAGCGGCTCGGCTCAGACGGTGAACCTGTCCGCCAGCGGGCTGCCCTCCGGGGCCACCGCGTCGTTCAACCCGTCGTCGGTGACCTCCGGCAACTCCTCGTCGCTGACCATCGCCACGTCGGCGTCGACACCGGCGGGCAGCTACCCGGTCACCATCAC
Source organism: Micromonosporaceae bacterium (assembly GCA_050701655.1). Taxonomy (GTDB): domain Bacteria; phylum Actinomycetota; class Actinomycetes; order Mycobacteriales; family Micromonosporaceae; genus WHSM01. The sequence goes on along the minus strand of JBOGDG010000190.1, from coordinate 1,084 downwards.
CGGTAGCGCCGCCTCCGGGAACAAGACCACGACATTCACCCTCACGGTGAACGGCGCGGGCGGGAGCTGCTCCGGTACGAACGGCAACGACGTGGCGATCCGGGACAACGCGACGGTGAACTCGCCGATCACGATCTCCGGCTGCAGCGGCAACGCCTCGGCGACCGCCACGGTGGACGTGAACATCCAGCACACCTACATCGGTGACCTGATCGTCTCGGTGGTGGCGCCGGACGGCACCGCGTACACCCTGCACAACCGGTCCGGTGGGTCGGCGGACAACATCATCAAGACCTACACCGTCAACCTGTCCAGCGAGACCGCCAACGGCACCTGGAACCTGCGGGTGACCGACGCCGCGTCCCAGGATGTCGGCAAGATCGACACCTGGACGCTGAACCTGGGCGGCGGCACCACACCCCCGCCGGGCGACTGTGGCGGCACCAACGGCAACGACGTCGCCATCAGCGACAACGCCACCGTGGAATCGCCCATCACCGTGAGCGGCTGCACCGGCAACGCGTCGGCGAGCTCGACGGTGGAGGTGCACATCCAGCTACATCGGTGACCTGGTGGTCTCCCTGGTGGCGCCGGACGGCACCGTCTACACCCTTCAGAACCGCTCCGGCGGCTCGGCGGACAACATCGACAAGACCTACACCGTCAACCTGTCCAGCGAGGCACGCAACGGCACCTGGAAGCTGCGGGTGACCGACGCGGCTTCCCTGGACACCGGGAAGATCGACACCTGGACCCTGACCCTCTAACAACCCTTCTCCACTCGGTGGGTTACGGGAGCGCACCCCGTAGCCCACCAAGTGCTGTCCGGCCCCATGCTCCCACCTCCCGCCGCCCGCGCACGGCGGCCGCTTATGATCAACTACGTCCCGGATCTTGAAAGTGGGGTGTCGCCTATATGACACCGGGATTTCAAGATCCAGGGCTGGGTGTCGGCGACGAGGGGGCTCGGTGCTGGAGTGGCGGGTTGATCGGCGATTGCTGTTCACCGCGGGTGGGCTCGTGGCCGGCGGGCTGGCGGCCACCGGCGCCGCGGCCGGGGCGGCTGCCAACGCGGCTGCGGAGG
>JBOGDG010000189.1:0-6456 GCA_050701655.1 Micromonosporaceae bacterium | reverse complement strand
CGGTACGCCCCGGCGTACCGGGTGGGCCGGGAGGTCCGGGCGGACCGGGAGGTCCGGGCGGCCCGGGGATGCCGGAGCGGCGGCGTGGGCCGGGCGGCCCCAGCCAGCGGGCGAAGCAGCGCCGGCGGCGCCGCAAGCTGGTCGCTTTCTTCGCGGTGGCGGTCATGCTCACCGGCCTGGTGGTGCTCGCCGGCACCTACTTCGTGGTCAACGTGCCGACCCCGAGCGACCTGGCCAACATGAGCCAGAACTCCACGATCCTCAACTCCAAGGGCAAGCTGCTGGCCAAGGTCGGCAACGAGAACCGTACGTACGTCAAGATCGACAAGATCCCGGAGCACGTCCAGCACGCGGTGGTCACCGCCGAGGACCGTACCTTCTACTCCAACTCCGGCATCGACGTGAAGGGCATCCTGCGCGCCGCCTGGAACAACGTCACCGATGACGACACCGAGGGCGCGTCCACCATCACGCAGCAGTACGTACGCAACGCCGCCAACCTGACCCGGGATGTCTCGTACACCCGGAAACTCAAGGAAGCGGTGATGGCCGTCAAGCTCAACCAGGAGCTGTCCAAGGACGAGATCCTGGAGTACTACCTCAACACGATCTACTTCGGCCGCAACGCGTACGGCATCGAGGCGGCGTCGCAGGCGTACTTCAAGAAGTCGGTCGGCAAGCTCACGCCGGAGCAGGGTGCGCTGCTCGCCACCGTGATCAAGAACCCGTCCGGGTACGACCCCGACAGCAAGGCAGGCGCCGCGCGGGCGGAGCCCCGCTGGAAATGGGTGCTCGACGGCATGGTCGACATGAAGTGGCTCGACCCCGCCGTACGCGCCAAGGCGGAGTTCCCCAAGACGCAGAAGGCGAAGGACGCCATCGGCGCCCAGTACGGGTTGACCAAGCCGACTGGTCTGGTGGTCAAGCACGTCACCGCCGAGCTGGAGGCGCTGGGCATCACGCCCGACCAGCTCAACACCGGCGGCTACACGATCCACACCACCATCGACCCGAAGATGCAGAAGGCCGCCGAGGACGCGGTCAGGGTCGTGATGAAGGGTCAACCGGGGAACCTCGCCAGCTCACTGGTCGCGGTGCAGCCCGGCACCGGGCGGGTGCTGGCGTACTACGGCGGCAAGGACGGCGTCGGGTTCGACTATGCGGGGATGCACCCGCCGGGCTCCTCGTTCAAGGCGTACGTGCTGGCCACGGCGCTGCAGGACGACTTCTCCATACGCTCGTACTGGGACGGCTCCTCGCCGCAGGAGTTCCCCGACCGGGATGACCCGATCCGCAACTCCGACAACACCCAGTGCGCCCGCTGCACGCTGGAACGCGCCACCGTGATGTCGCTGAACACCACGTACTACGCGCTGACCTCCAAGGTCGGTAAGGACAAGGTGCTGGGGCTGGCCGGTAAGGCCGGCGTGGTGAAGATGAAGTCCGGCAACGACACCATCGACCTCACCAAGGACCCGGCGGAAGCCGCCGGCCACTTCAGCAACGAGGTCGGGATCGGTCAGTACCCGATCACGGTGCTGGACAACGCCAACGGCTTCGCCACCTTCGCCGCCAACGGGGTGGCCGCCAAGGCGCACTTCGTCGACAAGGTGGTGCAGGGCGGGGAGGAGCTCCACAAGATCGTCCCCGAGCGCAGCCGTGCCTTCGACAAGGACATCGCCGCGGACGCCACGCACGTGCTGCGCAAGGTGGTCGGCGCCGGCAACGACAACCTGGAGAACGGCCGCCCGTCGGCGGGCAAGACCGGTACCTGGGAGTTCAACAAGACCGACGACAACGCGCACGCCTGGATGGTCGGCTACACCCCGCAGGTCTCCGCCGCGGTCTGGGTCGGTAACAAGGGCAAAGAGGGTGCGATCAAGACCAAGGAAGGCGCGAAGATCTACGGCTCGGGGCTGCCCGGCGACGTCTGGCGTACGTTCATGAACGCGGCGCTGTCCGGCAAGCCGGTCAAGCAGTTCCCCAAGGCGGTCTTCAACGGCGATGACGGGGCCGGCAACATGAAGTCGCCGACGCCCGCGCCCACCACCCCGTCCGAGTCCAAACCCGGCAACGGGCCCCCGACCAAGCCCACCGATCCCGGCGATCCAACCGATCCGAGCGCAAGTCCCAGTTGCCCAGGCATGTTCTGCACGAGGCCCGGCGACGGGGACGAGACGGGTGAGACCACGTAGCCGGGCTGTCCGCCTCCGCTACCTGGAGGCTCCCTGCACCGGGGGCGGCACATTGCCCAGCGGCCACGGCACAGCGTCTACCCCGAGCGATGTGGTTCGGTTGTTCATGTCTCCCAGGGTGGAACACTCGAGCACGCATACGTGTGCATCGCCCGTCCAGTTTCTCTGGGAGTGCATCGTCGCGCTCGTGCATTTTGTGTTGGCGTTCGCATACACCCTCATTGAAGAGATTCGGTTGTCCCAAGTGGAACCGATGTACGCCCACCCCCATCCGATGCTGGGATATGGCACCGTGACATCAGGGCAGTCTGAGGAGACGACGAAGTCGATGAAGCTGCCGCCGAAGTTGGTGTAGTCCCAGCCCCGTGCGACGAGGATCGCGCTGGAGCTCTGGCTCGCTGAGGCGTACTCCTGCCACGTGTCGTAGCAGACCGGCTCCTTTGGCGGGCTGGTCGGCGTACCGTCGCTGGACAGTTTCTGAGCCTCGGCCACGCACCCAACCCAGCCCTCCAGATCGCCCGGCGACGCCTGAGCGGCCGTCGAACCTGCGGCAGCCAACAGCACCGCTGCCGCTGCCGTCACGATGACCCTCATTCGCTCACACCTTTCGAGTAAGACCGGCATCCCCATGGACACCGCTATGGTGATCGCGACGGAGTCGGCTTCCGATACACACGTGACGGCGTGCCGTGCGGCGGCGGCCCGTAGGGCAGACTCTGCCGCATGACGTACCGGATCGGGGAGAATCTCGGCGTGACCGAGCGGCCGGCGGACAGCGACGCGGTGGTACGCGGCCTGTCGGAGTCGATCGGCGGCCCGCTCGGCGAGCACGCCGCCACGCCGCGGCGTACCTTCTGGACCCCGGTACGCGTGGTGCTGGCGATCGCCGTACTGATGTTCGCGGCGCACTGGCTGCAGAAGTCGCCCTGCCAGGACGGCGCGTGGACGGACCTGAAGCAGTACAGCCAGTTCTGCTACACCGACGTGCTCGCGCTCTACTACGGCGAGGGGCTCAGCGAGGGCAAGGTGCCGTACCGGGACCACCCGGTGGAGTACCCGGTGCTCACCGGCTACTTCATGGGGGCGCTGGGGCTGCCCGTACACGCCCTGGGGGCCGGCTCCGGCGGTGAGCTGAACGAAGGCCAGTGGTTCTACAACCTGAACGCCCTGGTGCTGTCGATCCTGGGGCTGGCGACGGTGGGCGCGATCCTCGCCATGCGACGCGCCAGACCGTGGGACGCCGCGCTGGTCGCGCTGGCCCCGGGGGTGCTCGTCTCCGCCACCGTCAACTGGGATCTGCTGGTGATCTCGTTGACCGCGTTCGCGCTGCTGGCGTGGTCGCGACGATATCCGGGGTTCGCCGGCGTACTGCTGGGGTTGGCGGTGGCGGCGAAGTTCTACCCGCTGTTCCTGATCGGCCCGCTGTTCCTGCTGGGGCTGCGCAGCCGCCGGCTGCTGGCGGTCGGCACCACGGTCGGCACCGCCGTACTGACCTGGGTGGTGGTCAACGCACCGGTTGCGGTCCGATGGCCGGAGGCCTGGCAACGGTTCTTCAGCTTCAGCTCCGAGCGGGGTGTGGACTGGGGCACCCTCTGGTACGTCGGCGTCCACTTCCCGGGCGGCGACCAGCCCGGGTTCGACATGTTCCACTGGATCGCCGGCGACCCGTCCCGCCTCAACATCACTTGGGTGACGCTGTTCGCGATCTGCTGCGCCGCGATCGCCGTACTGACCTTCCTGGCGCCGCGCCGGCCCCGGCTGGCGCAGCTGGCGTTCCTGGTGATCGCCTGCTTCCTGCTGGTCAACAAGGTGTGGTCGCAGCAGTTCGTACTCTGGCTGATCCCGCTCGCCGTACTGGCGCGGCCCCGCTGGGGGGCGTTCCTCGCGTGGCAGGTCGCGGAGGTCGGCTACTTCCTCGCCTTCTACGGCGAGCTGATGATGGCCAGCGGCCGGGAGGTGTTCCCGGAGTGGGTGTTCGTGTTCGCGTCGCTGGGCCGGATGGGGACGCTGCTGGTCCTGGTGGTGCTGGTGGCTCGGGAGATGCTGCGGCCGGAGCTGGACGTGGTACGCGCCAGCGGCGCCGACGACCCCGAGGGTGGCGCCTTCGACGGCGCGCTCGACGCGCCGTGGGTGGACCGACTGCAACACTGGCTCGCGGGCGGCTCCCCGGCCCGCGGTGCCCCGGTGCGCGCGTGACCCATGATCAACGGTCCACCCACGTTGCTATGACAACATGGACGGACCGTTGATCTTGATCGTGAGGCGTTACGTGAGGGTGTAGACGACCGCGTCGTCGATCTCGCGGCGGGTGAGCTCGAGCCCCCCGACGGGCGCGTCGGGCGCGAACTCCCACGGCGTACCGACCACGCTGCCGCGCAGCACGATCACCGTCTTCACGCCCAGCTGCTTCAGGTACGTCACGCTCGCGGTGTCCGGGAAGCTCTGCACCGCCTGCCGGGCCGCGTCCTGCTTCTGCGGGGTGAAGCCGCTGCCGCCGTTGACGGTCTTCGGGAACCCGTCGGTGGACCACAGCATCACCGCCTGGTCCTCCAGCTGACCGGACGGCAGCACCAGCACCGGGCCGGCCACATCCCGCATCGCCGCCGGCTCCGGCGGCACCTCCGGGTGCGGCGTCAGCCCGATCCCCTCGATCAGCACCAGCAGCACCGGGATCAGCATCGCCAGCCGCAGCGGCCCCGGTGGCCGGGTCGGCATCCGCTCGTCGACCTGCGCGGTCTCAGCGGTACGTTGCGCCCGCTCCGCGAACGCGCTCACCGCCCCCGCGGCGAGCACCCCGAGCAGCAGCGTGGTCCAGATGACCAGCCGGCCCGGCGTACGGAGCGCGTCCCAGCCCGGCAGGTGCCGGAACAGCAGCAGGTAGCCGTACTCCCCGCCGAAGAAGTGGGGGCCGATGCCGAGCGCCACGGTGACCGCGACCCCGAGCGCGAGCAGCAGCCGCTGCCGGATCGTCCAGACCGACAGCACCATGCCGATCAGCGCCAGCCCGATCAGGGCCAGCCCCGGCAGCATCGTCATCTCCGCGGGGAACTGCAGGTCGGCCCGCGCCGGCTCGTGCGCCCCGCCCCACAGCCAGGACTCCGGCGGGGCGGTCAGATAGCCGCGCAGCGGCGGCGAATACCAGCCGAGCTCCTCCTCGGTACGCAGGGCGTACGGGTGCGCCGCGATCACCCGCAGGTACGGCAGCGCCATCAGCAGGCTCAACGCGGTGAACAGCAGTCCGCCGCCCAGGTTGACCAGCACCAGCCGTCCCCGGAACGGTCGCCGACGGCCCCGCGCCAGGCACCCCAGCCATCCGCCGAGCGCGACCAGACCGATCACCAGCAGCACGTACGCGAACGGCAGTCCGATGCCGAACCCGAGCGTGATCTGCCACGCGGCGACCCCCCACCCGGCGAACACCCAGCCGGGCTTGACCCGCTCGGGACGGTAGCCGTGGCGCAGCGACCAGCCGTGTCCGCGCGCCAGCATCGCCAGCGCGAGCGCGATCCCGCCGGTGGAGAGCACGTGCATGTGCCCCGCCTGGGACAGCCGCCACGGCGCGTACGCGAACGCCGCCGCCGCCACCGCCGCACCGGGCCAACGCGCGCCCAGCTGCCGTACCAGGACGTACGCACCGAAGAACGCGAGCGCGTGCAGCAGCACGTACAGCAGGTTGTAGCGCAGCAGCGCGGCCTCGGGGCCGGTGCCGATCATGCCGAGCGGGGCGTACCCGAGCAGGCTGTCGCTGAACGCGTAGCTGTCCTGCTCCGGGTAGAAGGTGTTGGCGCTCCACAGGTGCAGCGGGTCGGTCAGCAGCGCGTGCCCCGCCCAGGCGACCTGCCATACCTGCAACAGCGGGTCGTAGATGTCCTGCGGCACCGTCGTGGTGGGGTTGCGCAGCGTCGGCCAGGTCATCACCGCGGCGATGGCGAGCGCCACGGCGGCGGCCACGGTCCACTCATGCTTGCAGAACCGCGTCACCGCCCGGCCCCATCGCCGCCACCGGCTTACCGGTACGTCCATGTGCTCGGCCGCGCCCCCGGCGAACTTCTCCCACCGCTCCAGCGCCGGCACCTCCGCCGGCTGCTCGCCGGCCGTGTCGCCCGCAGTCGCCGAAGCCGGCTGCTCCGCAGTGGCGTCAGGTGGTGAGACCGGTGGCACGGCCTCCGCTGAGGTGGCGGCCGCGGGCAGCGGCTGCTCCGCGGTGGTCTCGGTAGAGGCGGCGGGCCCGGCGGCGGGCGCGGCAGGCCCGGGGGTGGGG
>JBOGDG010000188.1:0-6460 GCA_050701655.1 Micromonosporaceae bacterium | reverse complement strand
CTGGCGCCCAGGCCGCCGCTGGTACTGCTGGACGAGCCGTTCAGCGCGCTGGACGCCGGGCTGCGCGCCGAGCTGCGGCACGACATCCGGCAGGCGCTGCGTACCGACGGCGCCACCGCGATCCTGGTCACCCACGACCAGGGCGAGGCGCTGTCGATGGCCGACCTGGTGGCGGTGATGCGCGACGGCCGGATCCTGCAGACCGGCCCCCCCGCCGAGGTGTACGCCGCCCCCGTCGACACCTGGACGGCACAGTTCGTCGGCGAGGCGGTACTGCTGCCCGGCACCGTCACCGGGCAGCGGGTGCACACCGTACTCGGGGAGCTGGAGGTACGCCCCGGCGCGCCGTCCGGCGGCGAGGTGCAGGTGATGATCCGCCCCGAGCAGTTCGAGCTGCTCGACGGCCCCGCCGCTGGGAGCGCGCTGGCGCCGGCCACCGTCGTCAGCCAGGCCTTCCACGGCCACGACGCACTGCTCACCCTGCGGCTGGACGACGGCACCGTGGTGACCGCCCGGATCTTCGGCTCCGACGTCGCCCAGCCCACCGGCCGCCAGGTGGCGGTACGCATCCGCGACCAGGTCCGCGTCTACCGCTAGCGCAGTGACCGTTTCTTGACCTAACCCGATACCTTGCCCGCTAGAACCTCTGGTAGGAGGGGCGATGGACCGGGCTGGGGAGGCACCGGTCGAGCTGGCGGTGCTGGGTATGGTCCAGCTCGCCGTCGACCGCCGGCACGTGCCGTTGACGCGGCTGGAGCGGACGCTGCTCGCGGGGCTCGCCGTCGCGGACGGTCACCCGGTGTCGACCTCCGCCCTGTCGGAGTGGATCTGGGGAGATCAGCCACACGCGTCGCCCCGTAACCGGGTGCAGGCGCTGGTGTCGGGGATCCGCCGCAAGGCCGGCGCGGTGATCCGTACCGAGGGCTCGGCGTACCGGCTGTCGCCGGAGGTGGGCTGCGACCTCGCCGAACTGGTCGGGCTCCGGCGCCGGCTCTCCCGCGTCGGGCTCGACACCGAAGAAGGCGCGGGCCTGGCTCGCCAGGCGGCGGCGCTGGTCGGCGGCGTACCGCTGGATGGTTGTCTGGACAGCCCGCTGGTGGAGCTGCGGCGGACTCACCTGGAGGAGGAGGCGCTGCAGGTTCTCGGTGACCGGATCGAGGCCGACATCGCCGCCGGCCAGCTGGGCGAGCTGGCCGCGGAGCTGACGATGCTCACCGAGCAGCATCCGCTGCACGAGACCTTCGTCGGCCAGCTGATGCGGGTACGCGCGCTCACCGGCCGCCAGGCCGACGCGCTGACCCTCTACCGGCGTACGTACCAGCAGGCGATCGAGGCGCTGGGGGTGCCGCCCAGCGACCTGCTCGGCGACCTCCACCAGCGGATCCTGCGCGGCGAGATCGCGCCGCCCAGCCAGACGGCCGGACCGGGACAGGCTCCCAGCGGGTACGTGCCGCCGACGCCCCGCACTGTGCCACGTGCCGTCGCCCACGTGGTCGGACGGGACGCCGAGCTGGCCGCCATCACCAAGGCCGCGACCCGCAGCGGCAACTGCCCGCCGGTGGTCAGCCTGACCGGCTTCGGCGGCGTCGGTAAGAGCACCCTGGCGATCGAGAGCGCGCACCTGCTGCGGGACCAGTTCCCCGGCGGCAGCCTCTATCTGGACATGAACAGCGAGACCGGACGGGCCGGGCCGGCGCAGGTGCTGGCCCACTTCCTGCGGCTGCTCGGGGTCTCCGGGGAGGGCGTACCGGAGGGGCTGGACGCGCGTGCGGCGCTGTTCCGCTCGGTGATCGACGACAAGCGCCTGCTGATCGTGCTGGACGACCTGCCCGACGACTTCGACGTCAGTCAGCTGCTGCCCGCCCGCGCCACCTCGATGGCGATCCTCACCAGCCGCCGGCCGGTCACCGGCGCGGCGCCGACACTGCAGCTGCGGCTCACCACGCTGACCACCGCGAGCGCGGTCCGGCTGCTCGGATCGCTGCTGGGCGAGCCCCGGGTCAGCGCCGCCTCCGACGGAGCGACCCGGCTCGCCGAGGCGTGCGGCGGGCTGCCGTTGCTGCTGCGGGTGATGGCGCAGCGGCTGGTGTCGCGCCCCGACCTCGATCTGGCGCAGGCCGCGGAGCTGCTCTCCGACGAGATCGCCGGCAGAGCCGTACCGGTGGGGTCGGAGGCGGCGGTGCTGGCCGGGCTCGGCATCGCCGAGGCACCGCTGTCCGAGCCGGCCCGTACGCTGCTGCGCCGGATCGCCTCGCTGCCGCTGCCAAGTTGCAGCAGATGGGTGTACGAGACCCTCGCCGCCTCCGAAGCCGGTGGGGAACGCGCGCTCGACGAGCTGATGGCGGCGGGGCTGGTCGACGTGGTGAGCCACGAGGGCGCCGAGCCGCAGTACCGGCTGCACGACCTGGTACGGCTGCACGCCGGCGGGGCGCCGCCCGGCGTACGCCGCCCGCCCACCGCACTCGTGACAACGGTGGCCGACCGGCTGCTGACCCTGACCGAAGAGCACGCGCAGACCTTCCCGGTGCAGTGGATCCCGGCCCCACCCCGGATCCGCGGACACGTCGGCCGAGCCGGGCCACCGTCGGGGCCGCCAACAGATCGCCCGAGCCCCGAGGCGGCGCTGCGGTTCTTCCGTACCGAGCACGAAAATCTGGTGGTCACCGCGCGCGAGGTGGCCGCCGCCGATCCCGGTCTGGGGTGGCGGCTGCTCGCGCTGTCCGGCAACCACGTGCACACCACTCTGGACCTGCGGCAGTGGCTCTCCGCCGCCGGCGAGGTGCTGCTTACGCTCTCCAGGGACCAGCCCGACGGCGCCCGGGGGCGGTCGTACCTGGCGCTGATCGAGGCGTCGCTGCGGCACGAGTGGGCCGACTCGACCACCGGTATCCGGCTCGCCGACCGGGCCAGACGTACGCTGACCCGCCACCGCGACACCCCCGGTGCGCTGGTGGCCGCCGTCATCCTGGGGCGGGCGTACCGGGCCACCGGAGAACGCGCCCGAGCCGAGCGGGTGCTGACCTGGGCGGACCGGCGGGCGGCCGGCGCGTGGCTCCCGACCCGGGGATATCTCGCGCTCGCCTGGGGCAGCCTGTGCAACGACTACGAGCGGCTGGAGCCGGCGCTGGCGTACTACCGGAAAGCGGTTTCGCTCTTCCAGGACACCGATGACTGGTTCGGGCTGGCGACCTCGCTGGGGGCGGTCGGGCTGGTCTCCCGCCGGCTCGGGCAGTACGCCGCCGGCCTGCCGCTGTACGACGACGCGACGGCGCTGTTCACCCGGCTCGGCGACACCAAGGGGCAGACCGCGATGCTGGACGGCAAGGCGGACCTGGTGAACCAGATGGGCGATCCCGCCGGTGCCCTGCCGGTGGCCGAAGAGGCGGTACGCCGAGCCGAGCGGGCGCGCGACCGTTTCCTGCTGCACCGCGCGCAGCGCACCCTGGGCCGTACCTACGCCGGGCTGGACCGCGGCGAGGAGGCCGAGGCGACGCTGCGGGCCAGCGCCGCCGGCTTCGAAGCCATGGGTCGCCCGTTGAGCCTGGCCGCAGCGCTGCGGGATCTGGCGCTGCTGCGGCGCGCGCAGCACCGGTACGACGATGCCCGCCAGCTGCTGCTCCGGGAGCGCGAGTGCCTGGCCGGCGCCGGCGTCGAGGACCTCGCCGAGGTGGAGCTGCTGCTCGCCGGGCTCGACGAGCGCTCGGGGCTGTTGACCGGCGCCTGAGCGCTGCGGCGGCTTCGCAGCGGTATCGAAGCGGCGCCCGGCATCGTGACCTCAGTGGGTGCTCGCGGGGGCATCCGGCATTTCGAGAACGGAGTCGAGCATGAGGCTTTCATTGCCGACCGGAGGTCGCGGGACACGGCGCTGGGTGTTGGGGCTCGCGGTGGGCGCCGCCGCGGTGGCGGTAACCGCACCGGCGATCGCCACCACGGCGGCGGCGCTGCCGACGGTCAACATGGAGAAGGTGCTGCAGGCCGCGCAGATCGACCCACCCCGCTCCGGCACCGGCCTCACCCCGGGCGCGAAGGACTACGTGATCCGGGTCGAGCGGGCGCTCAACGCCAAGGGGCTGCTGGCCCGCCGGTACGTCGACGGCCACTACGGCTCATCGACCGTGTCGGCGTACGCCGCCTGGCAGCGCCGGCTGGGATACTCCGGCATCGGCGCCAACGGCATCCCCGGGCGCACCTCGTTGAAGAAGCTGGGCGAGCGGCGGTTCACGGTGACGCGGATCGTCAGCACCGGCTCGACGCGCTCCTCGTGGAGCGGCAAGCGGATCAACTACCGCACGTACAAGATGATGCGGGCCGCCGACAGGAAGGTGCCGTGGAGCCTGCGGGTCACCCAGGGCTCGTACAGCACCTCGGTCGGTGCCTCGGCCGGCACCCACGCCGGGGGCGGCGCGGTCGACATCTCGGTACGCAGCATGAGCACCACCCAGCGCTGGCGTACGGTGAAGGCGCTGCGTACGGTCGGTTTCGCGGCGTGGCTGCGCACCCCGTCGCAGGGTGACTGGCCGTACCACATCCACGCGATCGCGATCTCCGATCCCGACCTGTCGAAGCCGGCCCGCAACCAGGTCCACGACTACTACTTCGGCAAGAACGGGCTCCGGAGTCACGCCGCGGACAACACGCCGCGGAAGTACCGGGTCGCGTTCACCTGGTGGGAGAAGTACCTGCGCTGACGCACGATCACTCGGGTGCCGTCTGCCCAGCTCCGGGCAGGCGGCACCGGCCCGCGACCAGGTCAGCCTTTGACGGCACCGGCGGTGAGGCCTTTCATGAACTGGCGTTGCATCGCGAGGAACGCGAGTACGGAGGGCAGCAGCGCGAGCAGTGCGGCGGCGAGCAGTGCGCCGACGCCGACCTGGTCGTCGTTGCGGAGGGTGCGCAGCGCGAGCGGGAGGGTGAACTGGCTGGCGTCCTGCGCGACCAGCAGCGGCAGCATGTACTGGTCCCAGATCATGGTGAAGCCGAAGATCCCGATCACCCCGAGCGCGGGCCGGCACAGCGGAAGCACCACCGACCAGAAGATCCGCAGGTCGCCGGCGCCGTCCAGCCGGGCCGCCTCCTCCAACTCGACCGGGATCTCCTTCATGAACTCGGCCATCACCAGGATCGAGAACGCCCAGGCGGCGACCGGCACGATCATCCCGGCCAGGCTGCCGATCAGGTTGACGTGCACCACCGGTACGTCGGCGAGCACGATCGACAGCGGGATCGCGAGGATCTCCTCGGGCAGCATCATCGTGGACAGGATCAGCAGGAAGACCAGCCGCATCCCCGGGAACTTCTTCCGCGCCAGCGCGTACGCCGCCGACACGCTGACCAGCACCTGCAGCAGCAGCCCGCCGCCGACCACGATGAACGAGTTGAGCAGGTAGAGCAGCACGTTGCGTTCCACCGCGACCGCGTAGTTGGCGAGGGTGAACTCGGTGGGGATCAGGCTGAGCCGGCTCGGGTCCGGCACCCGGCTGAACGACCCGACCAGCAGCGCGACCAGCGGGCCGGCGAAGACGAGGACCAGCGCGGCGTACAGCAGCAGGCGCAGCGCGCGGCCGGTGACGCCCGGTAGCGAGGTGAAGCCCAGCGCGGAGTCCCGGCGACTCATCGCGCCTCCCGGGGACGTCGGGCAGCTTGCACCGCGAGGGTGAGTACCACGGTCGCCGCCAGCAGCACGACCGAGCCGGCCGCGGCCACCCCGAGTTGGTTGCGTTCCAGGCCGAGCTTGTAGATCAGGGTCATCAGCACCTCGGTGGAGCCGTTCGGGCCGCCGTTGGTGAGCAGGAAGATCTCGGTGAACACCCGCAGCCCGCGGATCGCGGCGAGGGTCATCAGGATCGCGAACACCGGCCGCAGCGCCGGGAATGTGACATGCCACAGCCGGCGCCAGATCGACGCGCCGTCCACATCGGCCGCCTCGTACAGGCTGCGGTCCACGCCGGCCAGACCCGCGAGAAAGATCATCATGTCGTACGGGGCGCCGCGCCAGATGCCCACCGCCATCACCGAGGTGAGCGAGCTGTCCGCGTGGTTCAGGAACTGCGACGGGCCTATGCCGAGCCAGCCGAGCAGGCTGTTCATCACGCCGTCGGCGGCCGGGTAGTAGAGGATCCGCCAGACCTCGGCGACCACCGCCAACGCGACCACCGCGGGGAGGAACACCGCTGTGCGTACCAGCCAAAGGTGTTTTGCAGCGCCCTCCAGCAGCAGCGCGAGCACCAGCCCCAGCGCGATCGAGCCGGCGGTCTGCCCTATCGCGAGCACCACCGTCTGCCAGATCGCGGACAGGAACGCCTCGTCGGTGACCACCCGTTCGTAGTTGGCGCCGCCGACCCAGCGGTCTCCCAGGTAGGGGCGCACCTGGTGGAAGCTCATCTCGATCGCCCGCACCATCGGTACGAACTTGAAGATCGCGAACAGCACCAGCGCCGGGGCGAGGAACAGCCACGCGATC
>JBOGDG010000187.1:0-6484 GCA_050701655.1 Micromonosporaceae bacterium | reverse complement strand
GCTACATCCTGTTCGGCCGCGGCGCCGCCCGCCCCGACGTACGGCTCGGGCGGCAGCTGATCAGCACCACCCACCCGGGGATCGTGGAAGGCTTCTACACCGAGCTGATGAAGCACGACCGGTTCGCGGCACTGGTGGGGCTCGCCGGCGTACCGGTGCGGATCCTGGCGGGCGGCCGGGATCGGTTGACCCCGCCGTCGCACAGCCGCCGGCTGGCCACCGCGATGCCGCACGCCCGGCTGGCGATCTTCCCCGGCGTCGGCCACATGATCCCCCTCGAACGCTCCGACGAGCTGGCCACCGAGGTCGCCCTCCTAGCCCGCCAAGCCGTCAAAACCTCCGCCGGAGACTGAGGTCTGTGGCCAAACTGCTGTCTCGAGTGCCGGCGTGACAGCAGTTTGACCACAAACCCCGCACGGCACGGCAGGATGGCCGGCATGGACACGCTGCCGGACGCCGTCGCCGCCTGGCGGGACGCAGGACGCCACCTCGATGTCGACGGCTGGCAGATCTTCGTGGTCGACGCCGGGGATCCCGCAGCGGGCACGCCGGTGGTGATCCTGCACGGATTCCCGGGATCGTCGTACGACTGGGCGCGGGTGGTGCCGCTGCTGGCCGAGCACCGGCGGGTGGTGGTCTGTGACCTGCTCGGATACGGGCTGTCGGCGAAACCGCCGGGCGCGTCGTACTCCCTGTTCGAGCTGGCCAACATTGTCACGGCGACGCTGACCGCTGCCGGCGCCGAACGCTGCGTGCTGGTCGCCCACGACATCGGCGACACCGTCGCGGCGGAGCTGCTGCACCGGCACCACGCCGGCACGCTGCCGATCGCGCTCGAACGGGTGATCCTGACCAACGGCTCGATCTTCATCGACCAGGCGCGGCTGACCCGGGGACAGCGGCTCGCGCTGGCGATGCCCGGGCGGGCGTTGCCGTTCGGCCTGCCGCGCTGGCTGCTCCGGCGCAGCCTGCGAGAGAGCTTCGCACCGGCCTCACCCGCACCATCCGGTGCGATCGACGCGATGGTGAGCCTGATCGAGTACGGCGGCGGCGCGCGGCTGCTCACCAAGCAGATCCGCTATATCCTGGAACGCCGCCAGTACCAGCAGCGGTGGACCGCCGCGCTGGTCGACTACCCGGGGCCGATGACGGCGCTATGGGGCGCACTGGACCCGATCGCGGTGCTCGGGATGCCCCGGCGGCTGGCCGAGCTGCGCCCCGACACCGAGGTCGTGACCTGGCCGGACATCGGCCACTGGCCGTCGGTGGAAGCCCCGGAACGGCTCGCCGCAGCGATCACCGCCCGGCTCTGACCTGGCCCAACGCGAGGGTGACCGCGCAGAGCGCCGCGGCGAGGTCGTCGCGGGTGAGCAGCTCGTCGATCAGCACCTCGCGCCCGGTGCCGTCGCCGAGCGGGATCCGCCAGTTGGGGTACTCCTGGTCGGTGCCCGGCAGGTTCTGCGAGCGCCGCTCCCCCACCAGATCGGTCAGAGACAAACCCACCAACACCGCGGGGGTACGGGTGAGAAAGCCGTGCAACGCCGCCGTGGGATCGGTCTCGTGCTCGTCCATCAGCCCGAGCGCGACCAGGGCGCGGCGCCACCGGGCGAGCTTGCCGGCGAGCTCGGCGCGGGCCTGCGACTCCGGCTGCCCCAGGATCCCGAGCCGCTCGCGTACGGAGAGGAACTCCCCCGAGACGTAGCCCGCCACCGGCGGCATGTCGTGGGTGTCCACCGTCGCCAGGCACAGCTCCCGCCACGCCTCGGCCGGCCGTGGCTCACCGCCCTGGGACCGCTCGCCCGCCCGGGACTCCTCGAACCACAGCACTGAGGTGCCGAGGATGCCCCGTTCGGCGAGGTGCTCGCGTACCCACGGCTCCACCACGCCCAGGTCCTCGCCGACCACCACGGCGCCGGCCAGCTGCGCCTCCAGGGCCAGGATCCCGACCAGCGCCTCGTGGTCGTACTTCACGTACGTGCCCTGGCTCGGGTCGGCGCCGTCCGGCACCCACCAGAGCCGGAACAGCCCCATCACGTGGTCGGCGCGCAGCCCGCCGCCGTGCCGCAGCCAGAACCGCACCAGATCCCGGTACGGCAGGTAGCCGGCGCCGGCGAGCCGGCCCGGATGCCACGGCGGCTGCTGCCAGTCCTGCCCGAGCCGGTTGAACGCGTCCGGTGGCGCCCCGACGGTGGCGCCGGAGGCGAGCACATGCTGATACATCCAGGCGTCGGCACCGTCCGGGTCGGCGCCGACCGCCAGGTCGTGCAGCAGCCCGAGCGGCATCCCGGCGTCCCGGGCCGTCGTCTGGGCGGCGGCCAGCTGCTCGTCGAGCTGCCACTGCAGCCACCGGTGGAAGTCCACCCGTACGCCCAGCCGCTCCGCCTCCGCCGCCACGCGTCCCGAGCGGGGATCCCGCAGCTGGTACGGCCACTCCCGCCACACCGGCCCGTACGCCTCGACCAGCGCGCACCAGGTCGCGAAGTCGCTCAGCGCCTGCCCCTCCCGGGCCAGGAACGCCCGGTACGCCGCCCGCCGTGGCTCCGGCAGCGGCATCCGGTGCAGCTGTTCGAGCGCCTCCCGTTTCGCCGTCCATACCGCGTCCCGGTCGATCAGGCCGTCGGCGTCGGCCAGCCCGCGAGCGAGTGCGGCGAGCCGCTCCTTGTCGGCCCCGCACAGGGCGGCGTACCCGTCGATCCGCTCCACCCGCAGGTAGAGCGGGTTGGCGAACCGGCGGGACGCCGGCAGGTACGGCGAGGGTCGTAGCGGCGTCACCGGCCCGCCCGCGGACAGCGGGTTGACCAGCGTGAACCCGGCTCCCAGCCGCCCGCTCCAGCGCGCCAGCTCGGCCAGGTCCGCGAGGTCACCGAACTTCCAGGAGCCCGACGAGCGGGTCGAGTACAGCTGCACCATCAGCCCACCCAGCCGCCGTCCCGCGAGCCCTTCCGGCAGCGCCATCCGGTCCGGCACGTACGCCAGCCGGGTGCTCGCCCCGCTCCGCCCGGCCCCGCCGGAACGCAGCCGGTACCAGCCGACCGGCAACCCGTACGGGAGCCGCCCGTCGGGGCCGATCGGTTGGCTGCCGTCCGGGGTCTCCAGCACCACGCGGGTGTCCGGCGGCACCGGGAGCGCGGCGCCTTGGCGTACCACCGAAAGGGCCGGCAACCGGGGTACGGCCGCGAGCTGCTCGGCCTCGCGTAACCGCTCGGCGACCGCGGAAGGGGTTGACGCGTCCACCCCGAGCGCGCCCAGCACCGCCCGCAGGGTGTCCGGCGACACCGTCACCGGCTCGTCGCGCCAGTCCAGGTACCGCACCGCCACCCCGTGGGTCTCGGCGAGCCGGCGAAGCTGCTGATCGGTCACCGAACCCATCTTTCCCGGTAACCGCCGATCGTGCGTTGTATCACTGGCCGTACGGGGTACCGGAATACCGGGTGCCGTACGCCTGTTGGACACGCTGGAAGCCGAGTTACACCGCGTGACGGGGGCGGACCGATACGCACAGGAGGGGGCGGCCGATGGCCACCAACCAGGTCACCAAGGACAACTTCGAAGACACCGTGAAGGAACACCCGTTTGTGGTGCTCGACTTCTGGGCCGAGTGGTGTGCGCCGTGCCGCCGCTTCGCGCCGATCTTCGAGAGTGCCTCCGAGAAGCACGATGACGTGTACTTCGGCAAGGTGGACACCGAGGCCGAGCAGTCGCTCGGGATGGCCTTCGACATCCGTTCCATCCCGACGATCATGGTGGTACGTGACGGCACGATCGTGCACCAGCAGCCCGGCATGCTCAACGCCGACCAGCTCGAACAGCTGCTCGACGCGGCACGCGACCTGGACATGGAAGAGGTACGCGCCGCCGTCGCCGCCCAGCAGAAGTAGCCCACCGAAAGGGCAGCCGGCCCCGGGACCGCGCCTCAGCTGAGCAGCGTGCCCCGGTGCCGCCAGGCCAGCTCCAGCAGGGCGGCACCGGCCGGCTGGGTCGGCTCGGTACGGGCGTACCGGGTGATGTTCTCCTCGGTGAACGGGACCGGGTGGATCAACCGGCCCTCGGCGTTGTCGGCGACCAGCCCGGCGAACAGCTTGTCGAAGGTCGCCGCCTCCAACACCACCACCGTCATCAGGTCGGCGACGAACGTCAGCGGGTCGACCCCGAGCCCCAGGTAGTACGCCCGGCACCGCCCGGTCCCGCGCGCGTCGTCCAGACCCCGCAGGAACGGCCAGCTCGGATAGTCGACATCGCGCAGCTCGGCCACCCCGAGCAGCTCCTCCTCCAGCTCCCGGGCGATGCCCCTCCACCGGTCGAAATCCGGGTCGGCGTCAGGGCCGGCGGCGTCAGGGCCGGCGGCATCTGGGGCGGCGGCATCTGGGCCGGCGGCATCTGGGGCGGCGGCATCTGGGGCGGCGGCATCTGGGGCGGCCGGTGTGCTCCGGGCGGGCTGGAACACCCCGACCGGCGCCACCTGGTACATCCCGCCCGCACTGGCCACCCGCTGCGGGTCGCGCCAGTGCAGTACGAAGCTCGCCTCGCCGGAGTCGGTGTCGTGCCGCACCGTGAGCGTGCACAGCGCCGGCACCACCGTACGGGCGGCCAGATCCGCGGGCTCCCCCACCAGCGCCCGCAACGGCAGATCCGTACGGTTCAGGTGTGGGCGGCCGCCGCGGTCGGCGGAGGCCATGTAGACCGCGGCGAGCTCGTGGGCCACCGCCTCCGCGACGTTGACCCCCTCGAAGTAGCTCCCCGGGCCGAACTCCAGCCGGATCTCGTCGCCGTCGGGCGCCGCCGCGAGCAGCCGGTAGCACGGCCGGTCCTCGAACGTGGCCGGCGGATCCACATCGCCGAGCACCTCGGCGTAGCTGGCGTACCGCTGGCCGTCCTCGCGCAGCGGCAGCACCAGGAACGCCTGCGGCTCGGTGCCGGTCACCCGGGTCGGCGGCGGATCGGTACGCCACGCCAGCCGTACCCGCTCCAGCGGCACCGGCGCGCCGGGTAGCCACCCTTCGGCGGTGATCAACGCCGGCTCGACCCGCGGCCACTCCGCTGCCAGATCGGCGGCGACCGCCGTCAGCGTGGCCCGCGACGAGTTCAGATACCTCCGTACGGAGAGCCATCGTCGTTGGCTGCCGTTGCTCATCATGGTGACCCCGAAACACTCGGCGCGGCGCCCTGTTCACCAACGTCGGCGCAGCTGTGGACCGACGTACGCGAGCAGGTCCCCGACCGGCGGAGCCACCCTACATGCGTTACCCAGCGTGCCGTTTTGCCGTTATTTGAGTGACCGTGCTCGGTGAGGCGGGCGGCCCGGTCGATGATCATGCCGCCTGCCGCACAGAGATCGGTGTCCACTGACAAGCGGGTCGACCCGGGGAGGCTGCCCTGCAGGCGATGCCAGACGTCCGTGAACTGCCCGACGGCGTCACCCCCCTGGCCGATGACGATCCGGTGGCGATCGGCCCGTACCGACCGCTGGGCCGGCTCGGCTATGGCGGGATGGGCACGGTCTACCTCGCGATCGCCGCCGACGGGACACTGGTGGCGGCGAAGGTGGTGCACCCGCAGCTCGCGCTCGACGAACACTTCCGCGCCCGGTTCCGTACCGAAGCGCAGCTGGCCTCGCGGGTGGCGTCGTTCTCCACCGCGCCGGTGCTCGACCACGGCGAGGCCGACGGCCGGCCGTACCTGATCACCGAGTACATCGAGGGTGTCTCGCTGGACCAGATGGTGCGCCGCAAGGACGCGCTGTCGGCGTCGGCGGTGCAGGGGGTCGCGGTCGGGATCGCCGCCGCGCTCACCTCGATCCACAACGCCGGGCTGGTGCACCGCGACCTGAAGCCGGGCAACGTGGTGCTGTCCTTCTCCGGCGCCCGGGTGATCGACTTCGGGATCGCGCGGGCGTTGGACGTGCCGTCCAGCCTCACCCGCTCCGGGGTCACCATGGGCAGCCCCGGCTGGATGGCGCCGGAGCAGATCCTCGGCAAGCCGATCACCTCCGCCGCCGACGTGTTCGCCTGGGGCTGCCTGGTGGCGTACGCGGCGACCGGGCGGCACCCGTTCGGCACCGGAGACGCGATGTCGATGGCGTACCGGACGCTGCACGAGGAGCCGGACCTGGACGGCGTACCGGACCAGCTGTTCGGTGCCGTGGCGGCGGCGCTGGACCCGCGCCCGGAGAAGCGCCCCAGCGCGTGCGAGCTGCTCACCCGGCTCTCCGGCAGCACCGCGCTCCGGCCCGCGGCACCGGAGGAGCAGCAGGGCGACCACACCCGGGTCGCCGCGGTGATGACGCCGCTGCACCACTTCCCGGTCACCCACCGCGCCCGGCGCGGCCGGCGCTGGTGGGCGCTGGTCGGATGCGCGGTGCTGCTCGGCCTGGGCACGCTGCTGATCCTCGGGGTGGCGTACCCGATCGGCATCGGGGACGGCGGCCCCGGCGCACCGGCCGCGGACACCAGCGACCGGCCCGCCCGCGATCCGTCCGCGCCAGAGG
>JBOGDG010000186.1:0-6506 GCA_050701655.1 Micromonosporaceae bacterium | reverse complement strand
CCGATGACCCACGTCGCCGCCGCCTGCGAGGGCCGTGGTGGGCCTGGCTGTGCCTGGCGGTGGGGCTGCTGCTGGTCGCCGCGTCCGGCGGGGCGCTCGCCGGCGTGAACGTACTGGTGGACCGGTACAGCCGGGAGGTCGCCACCGATGACCTGCTCGGCGACGCGCGCAAGGACAACGACGGCCGCGTCGCGGTGGACGGCCCGCTGAACATCCTGCTGCTGGGTACGGACTACCGGAAGAACCGCGAGTTGAAGGGCACGCTGTGGCGGGCGGACACCGTGATGGTGCTGCACGTGCCGGCCGACCACAACCGGGCGTACCTGATCTCGTTCTCCCGCGACAGCTGGGTGAAGATCCCGGCCTCCGACGACGGGAAGTGGCAGGGCGGCGAGGACAAGCTCAACGCCGCGTTCGTACACGGCGGCAACGGTGCGGGCGGGTACCGGCTGCTGGCGAAGACCCTGTCGGGGGTGATGGACGTCGAGTTCGACAGCGGCGCCGTGATCAACTTCTACGGCTTCGTGAAGGTGGTGCAGGTGCTCGGTGGCGTCGACCTGTGCGTCGAGACGCCGAAGGGCACCAAGAAGTTCACCTCGATCCACCCGCCGTACCGGACTTTCAAGAAGGGCTGCCAGCACCTCGACGGCCACGCCGCGCTGGACTACGTACGGCAGCGCAAGCAGTTCGAAGACGGCGACTACGCGCGGATGCGGCACCAGCAGCAGTTCCTCAAGGCGCTGCTGACGCGGGCGCGGGAGCAGGGCGTACACAGCGATTTCGGCAAGCTGGACCGGCTGATCCGGGCCGGCGGGAAGTCGCTGACCATCGACCAGAACCTGCCGGTCGCCGACCTGGCGTTCACGTTGCGCAACATCCGGCCCGAGGATCTGGTCGCGATCCAGGTGCCGTCCGAGGGTCGGTTCGGTCAGGGGTGGTACGCCGAGTTGGTCGACCCGGCGCCCAGCCTGTTCGAGGCGGTACGCGCCGACACCCTGGACGAGTGGGTGCTGGAGAATCCGGAGTACATGAATCCCCTGACGTAAGCGATATCGTGGGCGGCGCCCTGGTGCGAAGCTTTCGCGCCGCGGCGCGAGATGGGAGGAGTCACCGCGTGTCCCAGCAATCAGTGCCGAGTGTGAGTGTCGACCAGGTGCCCGACGGCGCCGTCCTGCTGGACGTACGGGAGCCGGACGAGTGGGAAGCCGGCCGCGCGCCGGACGCGATCCACGTGCCGATGCAGGAGATCCCAGCGCGGCTCGATGACGTACCGGTCGACGGCGACGTGGTCGTGGTGTGCCGGATGGGCGGTCGCTCCGCGCAGGTGGTCAACTTCCTGCGCGCGCAGGGCCGTGAGAACGCGTGCAACCTCGACGGCGGGATGCGCGCCTGGGCCAAGGCCGGGCGTCCGCTGGTCAATGACAGCGGCAAGGCCCCGGAGATCATTTGAGGCGGTGTGCCCGCATCGTCGGGTACCAGGCTGCATGGCGGCCGTTGTAGCGGTACGGTTCGGTTTGAGGCATTCTTCGTAGCGCGATATAGCTGGCATGGCAGGCGTAATCGGGAGGGGCAGTGCGGCCGGCACGGGGAGAGTGGGGCACGGATACGCGCCGGCGTGGTCCGGCACGCAGTGTGACCGTGTCGCACCATCCCAGCAGCGCCTCGGTGATCCGGCGGCAGCTGCTCGCCGACCTCGCCGTGTCCGGCTGCGGCCCGGAGTTCGCCGACGATTCCGCGGCGGTCGCCACCGAGCTGATCGGCAACGCCGTACGGCATGCCCGCCCGCTGCCCGGTGGGGTGCTCGCCGTCGCGTGGCGGATGCAGCGGGAGGGGCTCGAGATCCGGGTCACCGACGGCGGTTCTCCCAAGACGCCGCTGCAGCGCCGGGTGCCCCCCGAGTCGCTCAACGGCCGCGGCCTGGCGATCGTCGCCTCGCTCGCCGGGCGCTGGGGCGTCGCCCCCGACGAGCGCGGCCGCTGCGTCTGGGCCTGGCTGGGGATGCTCTCCCGGGTCGCGTCGTAGTCTCGCCGTACTCCCACAGCTCCTCTGTGGACGGTCGCGCTGCGTAGTACTTGGAGATCGACACCGGGTGTACGGCATGCGCCGTTCACGGAGCGGCTAGGCTGTGTCGCCGTGAGCAAGCGTCGAGGCAGGGCCGTACGCCGGCCGACCGAGAAAAAGCAGAAGGTACGTGACATCTTCGTGGCCCGCCCGTACGAAGGGCTGGCCGACGAGGTGGAGTGGATCGCGATGCGGGAGCTGGTGCCCGCGGCGACCGCCCCGTTACGTCTCGCCCCCGAGTACGCCGACCAGTACCCCGACCGGGAAGTGATCCTGGCGACCGTACTGCCGCTGGCGTGGCCCGCGATGACCAAGCCGGACGGGCGGATCTTCCTCGGGCTGCAGCGGCAGTTCAACTCCGGGGACGTCAGCCGCGACCTGGCGGCGGCGCTGCTCTCCGCGCTGTACACCGAGCCGGGCAAGACCGTCGACGTGCCGTCGCTGGCCGGGCCGGGGCTGCGGCTGCAGGA
This sequence comes from Micromonosporaceae bacterium, assembly GCA_050701655.1. Lineage (GTDB taxonomy): Bacteria > Actinomycetota > Actinomycetes > Mycobacteriales > Micromonosporaceae > WHSM01. The sequence continues at coordinate 3,975 of JBOGDG010000186.1, read as the reverse complement.
CGTGCTCGCCGACGGCGCGCTCGACATCACGCTCTACGACGGCTTCGACTTCTGGCTCGACGAGGGCGCCGCGGACGACCCCAACGTGCAGGCCAGCATGGAACGGGCCAACGAGTCGGTGTATCCGACCGTACGGCTGTCGGTCGGGCCGGCGGCGTACTGGTGCCAGGTGCCGGACCGGGCGCACGTCCGGTGGGTGCTGCCGCAGCCGGAGGACACCGCCCTCACCGCGCTGGCCCGGCTGGGCGCCGCCGCCCCGCTGAACCTCGGCGACGGTACGAAGTTCGCCGGCATGTTCCGCGCCCACGGCCTGCTGGTGCCGGTCTGGGACCTGCCGCGCGATGCCGAGGCGACCTCCTGGGAGGAGCCGCTCGCCGACTTCGGGAAGCGGTACGCCGACGCGCTGACGGTCGACACCCCGCTGTCCGCCGAGGAGCGCCGGATCCGTCAAGGTCTGCTCGGCCGCCAGCTGACCCTGCGGTAGCCGCTACCGCGCCTCGCCGGGGAAGCTGACGCCGATCTGCTGGCGTACGGTGTCCATGATCTGCATGACCTCGAGCGTGGCCCGCCAGGGCACGAGCGGGCTCTCCAGGAGCCCCTCGCGCAGGCAGCGCATCGCCTCGGCGGCTTCGTACCCCATGCCACCTCCCTGGTACGCGATGGTGACGATCTCCGGCCCGGCGTCGGCCCGGTGCAGCCGCAGCTCGCTGGGGAGGAAGAAGAGCGGCCCGGCGGCGATGTGCCCCAGCGGGCCGGCGGCGAGCGCATTCGCCGGGGTGTCGGAGCCGATCCCGCAGGTGAGGCTGGCGATCGCGCCGCCGGCGTACCCGAGAAGGATTCCGGTGTTCTCGTCCACCCCCTCCGGCGTCAGCGTGGCGATCGCGGAGATCGTGGTCGGGGCGCCGAGGATCAGGTGCGCGAACGAGACCAGGTAGACGCCGAGGTCGAGCAGCGCTCCGCCGCCGAGCCGCGGGTCGCGTAGCCGGTGGCTGGAGGCGAACGGGCCGGGCACGCAGAACTCGGCCTGTACGGTGCGCACCTGGCCGATCGTGCCGTCGGCGATCAGCTCCGACATCCGGCGGATCGCGGGGTTGCAGCGCATCCACATCGCTTCCATCAGGAAGCAGCCGCGCGCCGCCGCCAGGTCCATCAGGGCCCGGGCCTCGGCAGCGTTCAGGGTGAACGGCTTCTCGCAGAGCACTGCCTTGCCGGCGTTGAGGCACAGCTCGGCCGCGGCGTAGTGGCCGTTGTTGGTGTTCGCGATGTAGACGATGTCGACGTCCGGGTCGGCGGCGAGCTCCGCCCAGCTGCCGTGGGCGCGTGCGATCCCGTACCGGTCGGCGAAGGCCTGAGCGGCCTCGGCGGTACGGGAGCCGACCGCGGTCACCTCCGCGTCCGGCAGGCGCCGCAGGTCCTCGGTGAACAGCCCGGCGATCAGGCCGGTGGAGAGGATGCCCCAGCGGATCTTGTCAGTCATCGGGCTCCGAGCGGGTCGCGGGTGATCGGGCAGGACATGCAGCGCGGGCCGCCCCGGCCGGAGCCCAGCTCGGAGCCGCTGATCCGGATCACCTCGATGCCGGCGTCCTCCAGCTGCGCGTTGGTCTCCACATTCCGCTCGTACGCCACGCACAGCCGGGGCGCGAGCGCGAGCGTGTTGTTGCCGTCGTCCCACTGCTCGCGTTCGGCGGTGACCGGGTCGAGGCCGGTGTCGATGATCCGCAGCGTGTCGATCCCCATCGCCTTCGAGGCCGCGGTCAGGAACGGCTCCGGTCCACTCACGGTCGGCTCGTCGTCCTGACTAGTCACGGTGTACGCCAGCAGCGAGTCGGCCACGTTCGGGTACATCACCACCGCGTCGACGTCGACCATGGTGCACACCGTGTCCAGGTGCATCGTCGCCCGCTCCTGCGCGATCGGGACCACCAGTACGGTGTGCGCCAACCCGGCCGCGAAACACCGCCGCGCCAGCCGCTCGGCACCAGCCGGGGTGGTGCGTTCCCCGACCCCGACGGCCAGTACGCCGGGCGCCAGCACCAGCACGTCGCCGCCTTCGACGTGTTCCAGCGTCGGGTCGTACAGCAGCGGCGTACCGGCGAACCGGGGATGATGCTGGTAGATCGCGCCGGTGAGCGTGGTCTCGCGCTGCCGCGCCGGCATCGCCAGGCTGGTGACGGCGACCTGGTCGCGTACCCACGCCGAGGAATCCCTGGTGAAGAGCAGGTTGGGCAGCGGGTCGATCACGAAGTCGTGGCGGGCCATCAGCGTGTAGACCAGATCCGTGCCGCCGCGCAGCTCCTCGTGCGCCAACCCCGCGATCAGTACGCCGGCCAGCGCCGCCGGATCCAGCGCGGCCAGATGCGCGGCGACCCGGCGGCGCAGCGAGTCGCCCAGCCGTACGTCGGCCAGCACCGTCGCGGTGACCTCGGCGCGCGCCTGCTCCACGGCGAGCGTGTCGGTGAGCAGCTCGGCCAGGTAGAGCACCTCGACGCCGCGGTCCCGCAACGCGTGCGCGAACCGGTCGTGCTCCTCCTGGGCGCGTCCCACCCAGGGGATGCCGTCGAAGAGCAGCGAGTCGTTGTTGCGCGGAGTCAGCCGCTGCAGCTCCCGCCCGGGGCGGTGCAGCAGCACCGTACGCAGCCGTCCGACCTCGCTGTCGACGTAATGGCCCACGAGCCGGAGCCTAGCCGTACGGGCGTTCCCTGTCGTCGCAGTCGGGCGGTACCGTGGCATGTTGATCACTGAGAGCGCGTACGTGGGAGGCGAACATGCCGCACGTCGAGCTGTCGCTCTCCGACGACCCCGGCCCGGAGCCGGGCGCCGGTGGGCGTGGCGACGACGCCGAAGCCCCACTCGCCGGCGGCCCGTGGGCTTCGCCGCTGACCGCGCCACGGTCGTCGCTGAAGCGGTGGTCGGAGGTGGCCGCCGACGCGGTCGAGCCGTGCGTGGTGCTGGACGCCGACGGGGTGATCGTGGCGAGTTCGAGAGCCGGCACGGCGCTGCTCGCGGCGCCCGACGACGGCGACGACTGGATCGGGCGAGGGCTGCTCGACGTACTGGAGCTGGTGGATCTGACCGCCACCGGCGAGCCGCTCGCGGCGTGGGAGGCCGAGCGGATCCCGCCGCTGCTCGCGCTCTCCAGCGGCACCCTCGCGCGTGGCGTGATCCGGGTCCGGATCGGCGAGCTCATGCGTACCCTCGACACGGTCAGTACGCCGCTGCGCGACGGGCCCGCGGCGGTGGGCTCGCTCACCTTCCTGCACCGGATCTAGCGTGATCGTTAGATCGCCGAGCCGCATCGGCGTTTCCCCGCAAACCCGGCAGCGCGTAACCTTCCCTCGTGCTCGATCTCGATCTGCATACAGAGCTGTACGCGGTGTGCCGCCTGCCGGCGGGTACGCCGCTGCCCCCCAAGCTGCCCGGCGAGGGCGGTGTGGTGGCGGTGACCTGGACGCCGGACGAGGTGTCGATCATCTGCCCCGCCGACCGGGTGCCGTCCGGCGCGCAGGTCGAGACCCAGTGGCGCCTGCTGCGGGTGACCGGTGTGCTGTCGCTGACGCTGACCGGGATCCTGCACTCCCTGACCGGCCCGCTCGCCGAGGCCCGGGTCAACATCTGCGCGTTCTCCACGTACGACACGGACTATCTGCTGGTCCCCGACGTACGCCTCGCCGAGGCCACCGCCGCGCTCACCGAAGCCGGCCACCGCATCCACGAGCGCTGACCACACACCCGCCCGCGCCCGCTCCCCGCCGCACCGGCCTTCCACGATCATGGCGCCCTTCACGTTGCCATGACGACGTCGCGGGGCCCACGATCATGGGGCGGGCTAGGCTCGACACCATGCCTGGCGTACCCCCGACTCGGTTCACCTATCTGGGACCGGAAGGCACGTTCAGCGAGCAGGCGCTGCGGCGGGTGCCGGCCGCGGAGCGGGCCGAGCTGCGTCCGGCTCGCAGCGTGCCCGACGCCCTGGAC
>JBOGDG010000185.1:0-6534 GCA_050701655.1 Micromonosporaceae bacterium | reverse complement strand
GTCCAGCTCCGGCAGCATCACGTCGAGGATCACCAGCTCCACGTCGCCCCGCTGGGCGCCTACCAGCCCTTCACGACCGCCGACCGCGGTCGTGACCCGTAATCCCGCCCGTTGCAGTGCCAGAGCGACGATCTCCCGGATCGAGGCGTCGTCCTCCACCAGCAGCACCCGTTCGTCCATCGCACAGTCAGCGTATTGCCGCGTAGCGTGGTGTCGATCAACCCAACGGCCATGGTTGGCGCATCCAGTACGGTGAAACTTCCTCGGTTGGGACGTAACAAGCGGACGCCGAAACGTGACATCCTCGTAGGACCCGAGGGAAGGGACGAAGGTGGCGCACGGCTCTCGCGCAGCATCCGGTGAGATGCTCCCTGCCAGCCCGGCGCCGTCCGGCGCCGGCGCGTCTCCGGTTCCGATGGTGCGGCCCAGGGTGCGCGAGTCGGCACCGCCGCCCGCCCCGGAAGAAGCCACCGCGCAGCGGCGCGAGCTGCGGGTGCTGACCGAGTGCGTCGACCAGCGGCGCCGGATGCACGTACTGGTTGATCAGGCACCACACATGATCATCGTGTACGAGCTGCGCGACGGCACCATCCGCTACGCCAACACCGCCACCACGCTGCTTTTGGGCCGCCCTCCCGAGGAGCTGCTCGGCGCGAACATCTTCAACGTGCTGACCGTCCTGGACAACACCGCCGCCGATCCCACCACCTCCGAGCCCGACCCGGAGACACCGAGCCTGCTGCCCGGGGAGTACCCCGCCCGGCTGGCCGACGGCACCATCCACTACCTGGACGTACGCAGCGCCCCGGTGATCTTCGAGGGTGAGCAGTGCGGGCACGTGGTGGCCTGGGACGTGACCACCCGGGTGGAGCGCGAGCGGGATCTGATCCGGGCGGCCTCCTACGACGAGCTCACCGGGTTGCCCAACGCCGCGCACGCGTTCGTCTACCTGGAGCAGTCGCTGCGCCGGCTGGAGCGCAGCGGCACCGGCTGCGTCGCGGTGATCCTGATCGACCTGGACGGCTTCAAGCAGGTCAACGACACCCATGGACACCAGCTCGGCGACGCGCTGCTGCAGCAGACCGCCAGCCGGATCCGGGCCACCACCCGCGACACCGACCTCGCCGCCCGACTGCACGGCGACGAGTTCCTGGTGGTGCAGTCGGTGGCTAACCCGATCCACGCCGCGTACGTCTCCGAGCGGCTGCGTACCGTACTGGCCAACCCGATCAACATCGACGGGCTGACCGTACGGGTCTCGGCGAGTGTGGGGGTGGCGGTGGCCGATCCGGGCAGCACCGACCCGCACCACCTGCTGCAGTTCGCCGACCACCGGATGTACACCGACAAGCAGCGCCGCAACCACCAGCGCTGACTACCAGCCCACCAGCGCTGACCTGCCGCCGGCTACTCCGCCAGCACTGACCGCTACTCCGCCAGCTCGGCGAGCACCGTGGCGTGGCAGCGGTGGCTGAACTCGGCCACCCGCCGCTGGTACGGCGCCGCGGCCGCCGCCTCACCGGCGGCGACCTGGGCGCGGGCCGCCCAGGTCGCGGACAGCACCGCGTCGCTTACCGCGCCGCGCTCGTCGTACGCCCGTACCGCCGTGTCGAAGTGCTGCGCCGCCGCCGGGTACTCCTTGCGGGCGAGCGCCAGCGCACCGCTGGACACCTCGCTGGCCGCGTCCACCCAGGAGGTACGCCGCACCGCGGTGGCGGCAATCCGGCCGACCCACTCCGCCGGGGCGGCACCTACCGGGTCGGCGAGCAGCACGCTGGCGTGGGCCGCCGCCGGCAACCACTCCAGTACGAACACCGTCGGCTCGTTCTGCCAGGTCAGCCGTACCTCGTCGAGCAGCGCCGCCGCGCCCTGCGGGTCGCCGCCGAGCGCCCGGCACAACGCCCCGTGGGTGCAGGCGCAGTAGCGCAGCCGCGCGAATCCGAGCCGGCGCGCGCTCTCCAGACAGCGCGCCACGTCCTCGCCGACCGGCTCGCCACAGAGCTTGCGGATCCACGCCCGCTGCGCCCGCAGCTGTACGTCCCACTCGGTGGTCTCGGCGTCCGCAGCGTCCAGGTACGCCTCCGCCGACTGCAGCAACCGCAGCCAGTCGCCGCTGAAGTACGCCCGCTCGGCGTCCTCGGAGTGACTCAGCACCAGCCGCAGCCGGGCGCCGCTGGCGACCAGACTCTCCGCCTCCAGCTCCACCCCGCGGGCCAGGTCGCCCTCCTCCTGCACGATCACGGCGAGGTTGTGCGCCGCGCGGCGCAGCGACGGCAGCCGCTGCTGCCGGCAGGTCTCCACCACCTGCTCCATCGCGTCGATCGCACCCGGGTCGTCGACCATGTACCGGGCGGCCGCCACCGTGATCCGCGCCATCGCCGCGCTGTCGGCCAGCCCCAGCCGTTCGGCGCGTTCCACCGCCACCCGCGCGGCGTCGGCGGCCTCCCGTGGCCGGTACGCGATCATGTCCAACCGGGCCAGCTCGGCGTACGCCTCGACGCTGGCCGCGGTGTCCGGCAGCTCCTGGAACAGCTGCACCGCCTGGGTCAGGAACTCGCGGGCTTTGTCGCGTTCGGCACGCATCAGCTCGGCGAGCCCGAGCAGCGCCACCGCCTCCGCCTCGCCGGCCCGGTCGCCGGCCTCCCGCATCCGGTCGGCGAGTCGCGCCACCTCCTTGACGCCGCTGTCGCGGTAGAACTCGTCCGCGTCCGCGGTGAACTTCAGCCGGCAGCACAGCAGCTCCACCGCCCGCCGCGCCTCTGGCTGTTCGGTCTGGGGCCACAGCGTCAACGCCTGTGTGGCGTGCGCCAGCGCCGACTCCACCGCGTGCAGCGCGAACGCCGCGTGCGCGGCGCCGGTGAGTGCCGTACGGGCCTGCCGACCCGCCTCGGCGGTGTCCTCACCGAGACTCTCGGCCAGCTCCAACGCGGCGACCCGGTGCCGGGCCACCGGCGCCGCCAGGTCGTACCGGCCGGTGCCCACCTGGTCGAACCAGTCGGCGGCGGCGCGGTGCAGGTGCGCCCGGGAGGCCCGGGGCAGCCGCCGGTACGCCGCGTCGCGCATCAGCTGGTGCCGGAACCCGAACTCGGGCTCGCCGGCCACCGCCGAGGTGGCCAGCTCCACCAGCATGTCCCGCCGGCACAGCCTGTGCAGGGTGGTGGCGGCCTCCTCCTCGGAGCTCTCCAGCACCGCAGCGATCGCGGTCGACCAGACCCGTTCCCCGAGCACGGCGGCGGCGTGCAGCACGGTACGTTCGGCACGTTCCAGCAGGTCGATACGGTTGGCGAGCACGCCGTGCACCGTCTCCGGGATCACCAGCTCCGCCTGCAGATCCTGCTGCTCGTGCGCGGGCCGCTCGGCGAGCATCCGGACGTACTCGACGGCGTACATCGGGTTGCCGGCGGTGATGGAGACCAGCCGCGGGGCGTACGAGGCGGGCAGCTGGTGACGTGCCAGCAGCGACTCCACCAGGGAGCGGAACTCCTCGCCGCGCAGCGGCCCCAACGACACGGTCAGGGTCCCGGGCAGGATCGCCGCCCACGCGGGGTGCTCCTCCAGCAGCTCCGGCCGGTACGTGCAGAGCAGGAACAGCGGTACGTCTTCGGCCGACTCGACCAGCTGCGCCAGGAACCGCAGCATCCCCGGATCGGCGTAGTGCAGATCCTCCACGGCGATCACGGTGGGCTCCCGGCGCGCCATCGCCAGCAGTACGTCGCGCCACGCCGACTCGGCCTCGGCGGCGGCCACGGCGCGACCCGGCAGCCCCACCAGCGGGCCCAGCAGGTCGGTCAGCCGTTCGGTCCGCTCGGCCGGCACGAGGTCGGTCAGCGCGCCGGCGAGCCGCCCTCGCGCGGTGGCCGGGTCGTCTGTGTCGAGGATGCCGGCGTAGGACTTCACGATCTCGGCCAGCGCCGCGTACGCCGCGCCCTCCCCGTACGGCAGGCCACGGCCGACGCACCAGCGGATCGTCGCCTCGCCGGCGGAGCTGACCCTGCGCCGCAGCTCGCGCACCAGCCGGCTCTTGCCCAGCCCGTGCGCGCCCACGATCGAGACCAGCTGCGGCTGCGCCTGGCGTACACACCGGGAAAGCACCCCGCTCAGTACGTCCAGCTCGTGCTGCCGCCCGATGAACGACGTGGCCTCGACCAGGTCGAACTCCTGCCGGTCGATCGGCGCCTCGGCGAGCCACGCCTCGACCGGCGCACTGCGGCCGGTCAGCGTCACCTGCTGCGGCGGCTCGGCGTACCGGACCGCTTCCAGCGTGGCGCGGTGGGTGATCGGGGAGACCAGTACGCCGCCCGGCGGGGCGTGCTGCTGCAGCCGGGACGCAGTGGCGACGGCGTCCCCGGCGACCAGCGCCTGACCGGCGTCGCGGGCCGCTTCCACCTCCACCAGCACCTCGCCGGTGGCGATGCCGACCCGGAAACGCATCGGGTACCGACCGGCCAGCGGCCGGGCGTTGAGCTCGCGCTGCAACGCCAGCCCGGCGAGCACCGCCCGGGAGGCGTCGTGCTCGGTCTCCACCGGCACCCCGAACACCGCCATCACGGCGTCGCCGATGTACTTCTCGAGGATGCCTCCGTAGCGGTGGATCACCGCGCTGGCGGTGGCGAAGTAGTCGACCTGCAGCCGGCGTACGTCCTCCGGGTCCAGCTGCTCCGCCATCCCGGTGAAGCCCACCAGGTCCAGGAACAGCAGGCTGACGGTACGGCGTTCCTGGCGACCGACACTGGCCCGGTCGCTGCTGCCCTCCGCCGGCCGGCCGCAGCTGGTGCAGAAACCCAGCCCCGGAGCCATCACTCCGGAGCAGGAAGGACACCGTACGTACAGCGCGGAGCCGCACCTGCCGCAGAAGCGGTGACTCGGCTCCGCGACGGCGTGGCAGTGCAGACATACCCGGTCGATCGGTCGCCTCCCGCTTCTACTGATCCCGTTGCGCCCGATCATGGCAAGCTCGGGCGTGTCCCCGCGACAGCCTTCCGGCCCGGATGCCTGTCAGACGGACGACACAGTGCTGACCCGCTTGGCTCGGCAGGTTACCGTCTACCCGGATTTGTCCGCCGGTGAGCTAGGGACCACCAGCCACCACGATAGACGGGGAGAGGGACGCAGATGAGCGAACAGCGCACGCAGGAGCCCTTGGGCAAGGGCATCAGCACGCCGACCGAGCCGGTCGTCGACGAAGAGATCAACCCCGACGGCGTCGAACCCGCCGACGGCACCGACCCCGGTGCCGACGACGAGAGCCCCGACGGCAAAGGGATCAGCTGACCCGCACACCACCGGACCGCCCGGGCCGCGAGCCCGACGAGCTGCCCCGCTTCCGAGTCACGGACCATCCCGGGGGCACTCCGATCTCGCCGTGCCCGGGCGGTGTGGCGCCGCCGTACCAGCCGAACTAGTGGTGGTGATGGTGGCCGTACGGGTCGTCGGGGTGGTGGTGCGGCAGCTGCGGGGCGCCGACCTTGGACTCGAAGCCGGGTAACGCTACCCGGTAGACGCAGCTGTCGCACGACATCCGGATGTCGCCGGCGAGCGCCTCGTCGTACCGCTCGATCACCAGGTCGGCGAGCTGGTCGGTGTCGCCGAGCACGCCGCCGCAGCTCACCGCGACCTGCGGGTGACGCGCCGCCCAGCCGGTCGTCTGCTCGACCACCCGGTCCGGCAGCACCCCGGAGAACAGGAAGTACGGCAGCACCACGACCCGTTCCGCGCCGAGCGCCGCACACCGGTCCAGTCCGGCCGGCACCCCGGGCTCGGCGAGCGAGATGAAGGCGTACTCGACGCCGGCCACGCCGGTGGTCTCGGCGAGTAGCCGCGCCACCTTCGCCACCTCGGCGTTGGCGTCCGGGTCGGTGGAGCCCCGCCCGACCAGCAGCACCGTGGTGTCAGCGCCGCCGCCGGCCGCGCGCAGCCGCTCGGTGAGCAGCGCGAGCAGCGTGGGATGCGGGCCGAGCGGCCTGCCGTACCGGACGGCGATCTCGGGGTGGCGCTGCTTCTCCCTGGCGAGGGCCCCGGGTATGTCACCCTTCGCATGCCCGGCCGCCACCAGCATCAGTGGTACGGCGGCGAACCGGCGGTGCCCGTCGGCGACCAGCCCGGCCACCGCGTCGGCCAGCGGCGGCGCCGACAGCTCGATGAAGCCGCCGGCGACCGCGACTTCGCGTTCGGCGAGCCGCTTACCGAGCCGCTCGGTGAACTCGCCGAACTCCGCGACCCCGGCGTCGTCCCGGGTGCCGTGCCCGACCAGCAGCAACGCGGGTTTGCTCATGCCGGGTCTCCTTCCGCGAGGGGGTCTCCGTACAGCAGGGCGTTGACGGTGGCGGCGGCGACTCCGGCGCCGCCCTTGGAGGTCACGTTGCTGACCGCCGGCAGCCCGGACTCGCGCAACGCCGTCTTCGACTCCGCGGCGCCGACGAAGCCGACCGGCAGCCCCACCACCAGGGCGGGGCGTCCCTCGCCGGCGGCGGCCAGCCGGAGCAGCTCGTACAGCGCGGTGGGGGCGATCCCGACCACCCAGACGGCGCCGTCGCC